>NZ_DDGR01000003.1:0-69283 GCF_002337775.1 Sphingobacterium sp. UBA1897 | reverse complement strand
ATCAATTTTTTGCCCCTGTTTATAATATTGAATAACGTAATTTTAATCCACCTAATTGCGCCGGCTTACTAAGATAAGCTCGCCAAGCTCTTAGCTTCAAAAGTCGATAATTCGTTGTATTTTTCGGCCTTTACTTTCTTCACCCAATTGGGGTCTTGTAAGATGGCCCTGCCTACAGCTACAAGGTCAAAATCGCCACGTTCATAACGACGAACCAGTTCGTCCAGTGAAGCGGGAGAGGACTTGAATTCAGAATTGGTAAATACTTCACCAAAGTCTTTGTCAAGCCCCACAGATCCAACTGTGATTGTGGGCTGTCCTGAAATCTTTTTGAGCCATCCAGCAAAATTTAAGTCACTGCCTTCAAATTCCGGCTCCCAATAACGACGTTGGCTTCCATGAAAAATGTCCACACCGGCATCCGTCAATGGTAGGATCCAATCTTCCATCGCTGTAGGGGTAGGGGCAAGCTTGGCTGTATAGTCCTGTTGTTTCCATTGTGATAAACGTAGAATAATCACAAAATCAGGTCCAACCGCTTTTCGCATTGCTTTTACGACTTCAACGGCGAATTTAGAACGCTCCTTAATTGTTTTTCCACCAAATTCGTCTGTTCTGTGGTTCATCCCTTCCCAGAAAAATTGGTCGATCAGATAACCATGGGCCCCATGGATTTCAAAAGCATCAAAACCGAGGTCTTTTGCAGATTTAGCAGCGTCAGCGTAAGCCTGTATTGTGGCCTCTATATCCGCTAATGTCATTGTATCTGGGCTTTCAAACGCAGCAGGCGGAGTCCATTGCATAGGGGTATAACCAACATGCCATAGTTGAGGGGCTATTTTTCCGCCTTTTTCGTGCACAGCATCGACGATATTTTTCCAGCCGCCCAATGCTTGGTCACCGTAAAAGTTTGGAATATCCTTTAAATTCTTTGATGAAGGTCTTTCAATAACTGTACCTTCCGTCAAAATTAAACCAACATCTCCCGCGGCACGACGCTCGTAATAACCCGCTACAGCGCTGTCGGGAATCCCATCCTTAGAAAATGCTCGCGTCATGGGCGCCATTACAAAGCGGTTTTTGAGTGTTAAGTTTTTGTACTCAAATGGATTAAAAAGTGTTTGTATGCTCATTTTTCTTGTTTTAAATCGTGAATCTTCACAAAGATATTTTAAATAGTATATATTTGTAACTATTATTGGTATAAACTAGTTACCTTTGCGTAACTATTTTGAATATATTCAAATGAAAAGGACTGAATTTAAAAGTTGTTCCTGCGCCATGCAGCGTTCTATGGCAATTTTAGGTACCCGATGGAAGCCCGTGATTATCTATACTTTGCGCGATCGAAAAGCCCGATTTGGTCAATTGGATGCGCTTATCGAAAACATTTCTCGGAAAGTCTTGACCAGTTCATTAAAAGAATTGGAAGAGGATGGTGTAATTTTGAGAGAAGAGTACAGGGAGCTCCCGCCACGCGTAGAGTATTCTTTGACAGAAAAAGGCAAGGCATTAATACCTATTATGTGCCAATTGGCAAAATGGAATGAAGCCTACTACCAAGAGCCTGTGTCACCAGAATTGATCGCGTAGAAATTATAATCTAAATACATAGATCTTGCTTCGTATTTACGCCAATCGCTATCGAATGGAATAGTATCGTGTCAACCGGTTTGGTCTGTACGTTTTCTATCGCTTGCCAGCGCAGGATTGTTGATCACAATAAATGAAATTTTCATATTTATTTAAAATTTAAGTAATATTGAATTGTGAAAAACAAGGTAAACCAAGAATTTAGCAAGCAAGATTTTTTAAAATCTTTTCGAGAAGGCAGAAGGGATGGTTTACAGTTTCTGTACAAAACTTTCTATAGTCCAATGTGCTATTTTTTAGAAAAGATGAATCTTGATAAAGGTACCATCGAAGAAATAGTGCAGGACGTATTTTTAAAGCTTTGGGAGCGCCGGATTGATTTTGATCATGTTGAATCAATCCGTGGTTTTCTCTACACAAGTTGTAGAAACGCCGCTTTAAACAGGATTCAACAAGAGAATAGGATTCAACAAAAAACCAATTTTTATACGTCACAAGTTGATCTGGTCGATTTACCGATCAGTCATCAAATGATCTATATGGAAACGCTTCGAACGATCCATGATGCCATTGATACGCTGCCTGAGCAGTGTAAGCAAGTGATGCGTAAGTTGATTGTTGAAGATCTAAGCCCACAGGAAGCAGCTATCTCCTTAGGACTAACCACTAGTACGATCTACAATCAAAAGAAAAGGGGAATTGAACTTTTGAGATTAAAACTCAAGCCTGACCAGTTTTTTTGCCTACTTTTGCTTTTACTCTATTATTAGAAAATTTATACTTCTGATAAATAGGTTCTTGCAAAAATATCTACCATCTTTTTAGAGAAACGAAATCAAAATATTGTTTTAAGTATATAGAGCAATATGGAGCAAATACCCCAACATATCATTTATTTACTGAGCAAGTCCAAGCTGGAAGGATTGCGCGATGACGAAAAATTGCAGTTGGACTTATGGAGGTCCGAAACGGATGCAAATAAGGGGCTATGTGATCTGATTGACAACAAAGATCAAATGCAATCGGATTTAGACGGGATAGCCCGTTATGATTGGGAGGAATCATTTGCCCTCTTTGAACAAGATTACCTCAATACCGCATACACTAAACCTTTTTATAAACGCATGTGGTCTTACGGTATTGCAGCAGTACTGATTGGATTATTGGTGTTATTTTTTATCCATAATCTTTCGGATACGGTATATCAAGAGACTCCGGATAAAGATATTCAACCCGCGCAAATGACGGGGGTAGTTCGTCTGGGAGATGGACATTCAATTTCGATGGTTCCCGGAGATACTTTATTATCGTTTGTTGCTCCCATGAAAAATAAATCCAGCCAGACGGATAGCTTATTCGCGACAACACCCAAAGGGGGAAAAATGACCATGGTATTACCTGATGGGACCAAAGTATGGATGAATGCCAAAACGCAGTTAGATTATTATGAAATAGATAGTATGCGGGAAGTTCGTTTAGTGGGGGAGGCTTACTTCGAAGTTGCCAAGAAACATTTGCCGTGGGGAGGTGAGGTCCCAAAACTGAAACCTTTCGTGGTACAAGCAGGGAAGATCAATATCTCCGTATTGGGGACACATTTTTATGTGAAATCAACCAAGAATCTAGAAGACTTTAGAGCGACATTATACGAAGGTAAAGTTCGGGTTCGACAAGGCGACAGGCAAGTTATACTGTTGCCAGGAGAAGAATCTTATATCAAACTTGGTCAGATCGAACGACGGATAATTGATCTCGACGTGCGTAATGCATTGAAAGACGGATATTTTGTGTTCAATTCGGAGACTTTAGGGGTTATTATGGATGAGTTGGCGTCTTGGTATAACGTGGATGTCGTCTATCTCGATAACCAAATAAAATCGGAAAAATTTGAAGCGATGTTGTCGCGTAACAGCAGCTTGAAAGATATCATCAATGTACTGGAGAGTACAGGGAAAATTAAATTTAAATTTAAAGGAAAGACCATTTATGTAGACAAATTATGTAGACAAAACAACCTAAATGAAAAGAAGAAACCCTAAACGCTTGCAACATTTAGGGCTTCAGATCAAGTAATTCTAACTGTAACAGAATTTTAATTCTTAACCTAAAACAAATGTATAAAAATTATGCACAACTTGGTCGTGCCCTACACGATCAAACGCAACAAATGAAAAACAGCGATCGCCCAGATATTTGGGGTAGGCCGCAATGGAGGGGAAACATTATGCGCATATCGCTTACAACCATACTAATGTCTTGTTGTCTGCTTCATGTTGGAGCTAAAACGTATGGACAGGACATATCGATACATGAGAAATCAGTGTCGTTGAGAAAGGTTTTTTCAGAGATCAATAAGCAGACCGGCTATTCTTATGTATGGGCGGCCACAACCATCGATCCAGATACAAAGGTTAACTTAACTGTTAAAAAAGAATCGTTGGGAAATGCACTTGGGAAGTTATTGGACGATTTGGATCTCGATTTTGAGATCAAGGGGAAGATTATTGTCGTACATGAGAAATCTCAACAAACACAACGTTCGATCGCTAATCAGCTAATGACGGTCAAAGGTTTTATTGTCGATTATAACAACAGACCGCTTCAAGGTGCAACCATTCGTGTTAAAGGTGTTCCAAAAGGGGCCGTTACAGATCAAAATGGACATTTTGAAATTAACGGTGTTAGTTCAAATAGCTTTTTGGACATTACCATGGTCGGATTTGCTCCGCTTACCATTGCAGCTAAGTCCGATTTGGGTACGATTACCTTAAGAGCCTTGGATGAACAATTGCAGGAAGTAAATATTACGGTCAATACAGGATACCAAAAAATAAGCAAAGAAAGAGCAGCAGGTTCAATTGCGCAGGTCACTGCCAAAGACATGGAAGGACGGCTCCAGCCTAATTTGCTGGACCGGATCGATGGATTGTTGCCCGGACTAAATTTGGTGCGAAATACCTCAAGTCCGCAGAATAATAAAAATAATCTGGGTATCGAGGTTCGCGGACGATCTACAATCAATGCGCAGGCTGCGCCTCTGATCGTCGTTGACGGTATGCCTTTTGAAGGCGATTTAACAGCAATCAATCCCAATGATATCGCTGCTATAACCGTTTTAAAAGATGCGTCGGCAGCCTCTATCTACGGCGTACGTTCCTCCAATGGTGTCATTGTGATCACAACAAAAATAGGCTCCGCAGGTAAAACAAAGATCGACTATAGCAATACACTTTCTTTTAGGGGACTTCCAAGCCGTAACTATCTTAATCAGATGAGCAGTGCTGAACTGGTCAACTTTCAAAAAGAAATGTTTAATTATCGTTCGGGCGATTATGCTGTTATTGATCCTAGAAAAGCAATGAATGATGTGTATCGGATTTTGTACGATCGTAAAGGTGGCGTGATTTCGGAAGAAGAGATGGAAAAACGTCTGGATGTGTACCGAAATCGTGACCGCTTCAGTCAAATGGATAAGTTTCTGAACACTACTCGATTCGATCAGCAACATAACCTCGCTGTTTCGGGAGGATCCGATCGTTATACCTATCATTATTCCCTCAATTATACCCAACCCGGAGATTATAATAAAGGCCGTGCAACAAATAAGGAACTGGGATTCAGTCTGAAAAATAATTTTAAGTTTACCGATTGGTTTAGTTTACGCGCAAACGTATTAGGGAAAAATCAAAATAGAGAAGGCGATATCGGCTTCAATTTCTACGATAACTATATGGGGGGCAAGGCATCCTATTATCTTCTTGAAAATGAAGACGGTTCTCCGGCGCAATGGTATAATTCAAAATCGCAATTTGAGATTGATCGTTTGAATGCCTTGGGACTGGAAGATGAAACTTATATTCCTTTAAAGCACGTCGCAGCGATTCATGAAAAGTTTTATAATAAATACCTTAATTTAAATTTTGCTGCCAACTTTAAGCTACTTAAAGGGTTGGACTTCGATCTATCCTATCAAAGTGAAAGAACAGAAGGGTACAACGGAACTTTAAACAGGAAAAATTCCCAGTCCGTTGTAGGTATGGTCAATGACGCGACCCAAATTGGAAAGGACGGGGCAATCAAGCGCAATATTCCACAGGGGGGACAATTTGCCGAACAACGTAACGATGTCAACAGCTATACCTTACGTGGTCAATTCAATTATCAATATAACAGTCGGGATAAACATGAAATTATAGCTATTGCAGGTGCTGAGCGCAGGCAAATTAACAATCGTTATACAAATATTTATAAATACGGGTACGATGAAAGCAGTTTAGTCTATAAGGGGATTAATGAAGAGCTTTTTGGTATTCAGATCCAAAATACACAGGCACTTTTTAATAGCTATACTATTTCGAAAAAAGAGACTGGATTTAAGGATCTAGTCGATAGATTTGTTTCCTTCTATGCCAATGGATCTTATACCTATGATCGTAAGTTGACTTTGAGTGGAAGCATCCGGATGGATCAATCTAATTTGTTTGGCACAAATATCAAAAATCAATACAAACCTCTTTGGTCCATAGGCGCTTTATATCATCTACCAAAAATTGATTGGGAACCATTAGATCGTTGGTCGGTGCGTGCGACTTATGGCGTAAATGGAAATGTGCCAAAGGATAATGGACCATATTTGATTTCAAGGGTGAATAACAATCTGAACTACTTTAACGGTGAAATGCAAGCTTACATTGATTCTCCGCCTAATCCATTGTTGCGATGGGAGCGAACAAAAGTATTCAATGTTGGCTTTGATTTCTCACTATTTAAAGATAGACTTACGGCTACCCTTGATATCTACAATAAAAAAACTTCTGATTTATTGGGGAATACGCCGTTGGATCCAACCTTGGGATGGGATATGGTGTTGCTTAATTATGCTGATATGCAGAATCGAGGGATCGAGTTGGGGCTGAATGGTAAGGTAATTCAACGTGAAAACTTCAGTTGGAACAGCACAATAAATTTTAGCTACAACAAAAACAAGATCACAGACCTCTACGTTGAGCAGAATACACCGTATTACTACTATTATGCTCCTCAAAATCGTGTTGGAATCCCAATGGGTAGTTTATATAGCATAGATTATGCGGGATTAAATGATAAGGGACGACCTTTGGCAAGAAAGGCTGATGGTAGTCTGGTAGAGACCACGCAAAAATTGACTGTCGATGATTTAATCTATGAAGGTACGACAGTACCTCCCTACACTGTTTCTTTCAGAAATGGATTTCGATATAAAGATCTGACGCTTTCCTTTATGTTCATTTTCAATGGTGGTCATGTGATGCGGGGAGTTCATCCAGAGTTCCTGAGTAAATACGCGGAGCTTAACTACAATAGTAACTTCGACAAATTATGGTTGAATTATTGGAAGAACCCTGGTGATGAAAGTAACCCTGATATTGCTCCTGCATTTGTTTCTGCTGCTTCAGGCAATATTTCCGATATTTTCAATGCTGCACATAAATTTGTTCAGAAGGCTGACTATATTAAATTGCGCGATATTTCATTATCCTACAACCTTCCTGAACAATGGATTGCACCGACAAAACTTTCTTATGTGCGTCTAACAGGACAGGTATTGAATGCATGGCGTTGGGTCGCTAACAAGGATAATCTCGATCCCGAGGTTTGGGCTGGCTATAGTACGGTAACGAGTCCAAGTAGAGGTATACAAGCACCAATAATTTACAATTTAGGCGTATCTGTAGGATTTTAATAAGAAAATATCATGAGAAAAATATATATAGGATTGCTATTCGGTTTATTGACATTGAATAGCTGTAGTAAATATCTGGATATCAAGCCAAAAGGTTTTACGATTCCAGAGAATCTGAATGATTACAAATTGCTTCTAAACGATCAATCTTTAGTAAGAGCTTCCGCTGTATATCCGAACTATTTAGTAGATAATTTACAGTCCGGAGACCCTCAGGATGTACAATCAGCAGCAAGCTATGACTATTATGACTATGTGAAAAAACAACTCTATAGCTTTGCCCACGGTGCGATATTTGAAGATGGCCAGTATGATCCATACTGGGAATCGGCTTATAGCCATATATTCACTTACAATGTTGTTATTAACAATGTATTGGCAGCAACAGAGGGCTCCGAGACAGAAAAGAAAAGGGTTTGGGCTGAGGCTAAGGTCGGTCGTGCATTTGAATACCTTAGTCTAGTGAATATCTATGCCGCGCATTATAATCCTGTAAGTGCAACAAAAGATCTAGGGGTACCTTTGGTGCTGAAAGAGGATATCAATCAAAAATATGAGCGCGTGTCTGTTCAGGCGATCTATGATCAGGTAATTAGCGATCTTAATGATGCGCTACCAAATTTGAGTACAGTGCAGTCAAATAGATTTCAAGCAGTGCGTTCAGTCGGCTTCTCTTTTCTAAGCCGTGTTTACCTCTATCAGGGAAAATATAAAGAGGCCCTTGAGAATGCAAAACAAGCACTTGCTGTCAATAAAACGCTCATCGATTATAGTTTATATACCAATAAGGATAAGACGACTTGGGGGCGGGTTTGCCTAAAAACAGATAATTCTGTCCAATTTCCCGACTCCAGAACGAATACGGAGGCTGTATGGTCTCGGTTAGGAACAAGTTCCTTAGGTAGTCCGAATGCCGAATTTTATGCCTCTAAAGAGCTGATTGACACTTATGCCAAAGATTTGCCTGCAGGTGCAAAGGACAAACGTTATGAATTATTTTTCTGTCGCGATCAAGCTTCTTTAGGTGCTACTATTGTAAAATTTCCAGGACGGGTTCTTTTTGCTCCCTACGTCGAATTTAGCACTGGATTTAATACACCTGAATTGTTTTTGATTGCTGCAGAAGCCGCTGTTCGAACAGGTAATGCGACAGAAGCACTAAGTTTCTTGAATACATTAAGAAATAGCCGAATAGAGAATAATAAAGCGTTAACCTCAACGGATTCAAAAGTTGTTTTACAGACTGTACTTGACGAAAGACGTCGCGAGATGCCATTTATGGCATCCGATAGGCTGATTGATTTGAAACGACTCGCTATAGTAGACAATTTTAAAAAGTCAATCCAACATCCATTGGCAGGGAAAGTTTTCGAAATGGAATCCACGGATGCCCGGATGATACTTCCAGTTCCACCCAAGGTACTTTCGTTGAATCCCGGAATTCCACAATACGAACGATAACAAAATTAGATGTAGACCGCTCATCCTAATCAATTTCTATCATCATAGAAATTGATTAGGATCTTAATAAAAAAAAATGAAAAAGATACTATTGACAGCACTGGCTTTTTCGCAGTCGATGCTATTACTTGCGCAAGAACATATACAGTTTCAGAAGATCACTTTTGATCAGGCAAAGGAATTGGCTAAGCAGGAAAATAAGCTGATTTTCCTGGATGGATTTACCTCCTGGTGTGCTCCTTGTAAATGGATGGAAGGGAATGTGTTTTCACAGCCTGAAGTGGCTCGTTATTTTAACAGCAGGTTTATCAATACAAAATTTGACTGTGAGATAGGAGAAGGTGTAGATATTGCTAAATTATACCAAATCAGAAGTTTTCCTACTTATTTATTTTTAGATGGACAGGGGACATTGATCTATAGAACCCAGTCTCGAATGGAAGCTGATCTTTTCCTGAAACAGGCACAGCAAGCTAATGACCCTAATTTTCAGATCCCCAATTTGCGTAAATCGTATGATTTGGGTATGCGGGAGTCGAATTTCCTGATCCGCTATATTAAAGTGATGGAACAGACCGATAATCAAGCCGCAAATGCAGCAAAAAAGGCATTGGACAGCGTGGCTACGGATGAATTCTTGAAGAGCCCAAATGGATGGGAGACCATAAAAATGATGGCACAAAGCCTGGATGATCGCTACGGTAAATTTTTTGAGTCGAACAAAGCTTATTTTAAAAGTATAGCCGTGCCAGCAGATTTTGCAAAAAAGGAGGCCCAGCTGCTACGATATGCTATGTATGGCTATATTAGAGAGCATAAAGTAGATGAATTTAATGCTGGCGTAGCCTACTTTGAAGGGTTAAAAGATCCAGAACAAAAAATTGAAGCTGCATTGTATAAAGTAGAGTGGACCGCGGCACATGGAACCGATAAGGAGTTTGTTGTCCTTACGAATACATTGAGAAAAGGCCTGCTCAAGAATGAAGATGAACGGTTGAGTTTTATTGCCCGCCGCAATGCCAAT
The DNA here is from genome assembly GCF_002337775.1 of Sphingobacterium sp. UBA1897. Classification (NCBI taxonomy): domain Bacteria; kingdom Pseudomonadati; phylum Bacteroidota; class Sphingobacteriia; order Sphingobacteriales; family Sphingobacteriaceae; genus Sphingobacterium; species Sphingobacterium sp. UBA1897. The sequence goes on along the minus strand of NZ_DDGR01000003.1, from coordinate 59,483 downwards.
GCGAAGGGAACTGTTGCAAATCCAGTTATCCTAAAACAATGCTATGTGCTGGCTAAACAGGCCGTTGTATTGAATCCATCAAGCTATTCCAATCAAGGAACTTTGGCCGATATTTGTATCGCATTAAAGAAAAAGAAAGAAGCCGTTCAAGCGGCAGAAGCTGCACGTGGCTTGGCTGAACTGGAAACTTCAAAAATTATTAAACTGGCCGATGCTCTTGTGGCGCGTGCTAAAGCATTGTAATTATCAACATGAAAAAAATAGCTACATCGTTATTCTTGGTTTTAAGTTGTCTCGGGACAGTATTGGCTCAAGGACAGCGTTTTCAATTAACAATAAAGGGGAAACAATTTCCTGCAAAATCTAAAGCATTTGTTCGCTACATCGTGGACAGAAAATTGACAATTGACTCTATTAATTTTGGTCCCAATGATGTTATCTATAAAGGGGAAATCATGGAACCAACGCAAGTCATGTTATTTTATTCCAAAGATGGAGCTTCCTTCTTTAATCGCAAAGGTGGACCGATGGAGCGTCTCACATTTTATGTAGACCCTCAGGAACCCAATACGCAAATCACTGTTCAAAGTCCTTTCGAGTCTTCACAGGTACAAGGCGGGAAACTGCAGGTAGCCTATAAGCAGTATCAAGACTATCTAAGCACCTATGAGAAGAAGCTCATGGTTCAGCAATCTAAAAGAGCTGATCTGTATCAAGCAAAAAATCGTGATGAAAATGCACTCAACCAAATTGGGCTAGAAATAGATAAGATCGAAACAGAGCGTAAGAAGGCGCAACGAAATTTTATAGTCAATAACCCAGACAATTACTTCAGTTTATTGGCCTTGCAGGAAGTTGCCGGCTACGATGATAATGTAGTTACCACTGAACCTTTGTTTTTCAATTTGTCATCAAGATTAAGACAGACAGCAATCGGGAAAAAATTAGAAGCAGATATTCAACTGGCAAAAAAGCTAGGAATTGGACAGCCAGCTTTAGACTTTGCACAAGTAACTCCTGAAGGTAAAGAGTTAAAACTCTCAGATTTTAAAGGTAAATACCTGCTGTTGGATTTTTGGGCGTCATGGTGTGGTCCTTGCCGTGCTGAGAACCCTAATTTGGTTAAAGCCTATCAAAAGTTTAAGGGATCAAGATTTGAGATACTGGGTGTTTCACTAGATAAACCCGGGAAGAAAGATAACTGGATGAAAGCAATTGAACAAGATGGATTAATCTGGCCTCAGGTGTCGGACCTGAATGGCTGGCAAAATCAAGCCGCTCAATTGTACGGTATTCAGGCTATCCCGCAAAATTACCTCATCTCTCCCGAAGGTAAGATTGTTGGAATCAACTTAAAAGGAGTAAAGTTGATAGAGAAACTCGAAGAGCTTCTTAAATAAATTTTAAGGAGGGGCAAATCGCCCCTCCTTAATTATGAACCTTTAATAGCTGCTATCGCTATGGGGTCAGTTTTCTGTTATAGCGCTACTCTTTGGGGGGCTAAGGTAAGGGCTTGCAGCTTATTCGCCATTTCTCTGCTATTCCGTTGGTGTTTCTCTGCTGTTTCTTTGGTGTTTCTCTGCTGTTTCTCTGCCGTTTCTTCGCTATTCCTTTGGGATTGCTAGGGGGCTGATTCGCTTCTTCTTTGCTATTTCTTTGGTGTTTTATTGGTGTTTCTTTGCTTTCAAAGCAAAGAAAAGGTAAGCAAAAAGTCAATAATATGCAAAGTAATATGTACTCAGTACATCGGCATAAGTTATGCAGAATGCACGAAAAGGCAAATAGATTTTTAGCGGAATGCTACTAGGAGGAAATCTGTTGCTTAAAATCCGCTATTTTTTCCTTCAGACTATTGAGGTGTTCAGGACTGATTACGCCATTATCCTGATCAAAATTTTCGTAAAATTTGGGAAGCGAAAATGTTTCTTTAATGATTGCTCCAAACTGCGGGAAAAATTTCTGCGCTTCGGCCATCACATTTCCACCACCATAACCTCCTGGTGAAGTTGTCATAAGCAACATGGGTTTATCTTGGAAAACTTTAACATTTATTCTAGATGCCCAGTCGAATACATTTTTAAATGCTACGCTATAGGAGCGATTATTCTCTGCGAGGGAGCAAATGATCATGTCACTGGAGGCTATATGATCGAGGAAAAGCTGTGCTTCCTGTGGGAATCCATTCTTTTCTAGGTCTACAGAAAAGACAGGCATGTTATAGTCATTCAGGTCGATCAAATTAATCTCGTGCCCCTCGAAGCTTTTAAGTACAAATTTGACCAATTGTTTGTTAATTGATGTGGAAGAATTACTCCCAGCGAATGCAAATATTTTCATGTTTTATCCTTTATGATTATCGGTTACTTAAATTTAGTCAATTTTATAATGAAAAATCCAATTCAAGAAATAGAAACCACTCACCATTATTTTAATTTCGCGACTCCATTCCGATCCTGAGGTAACACATCGAGTAGCGAGAAAGAAAGGGGTGTACAGTTATCAATTGTATTGTTCGCGGAAAAAACTATTTGCACTGTCTACTTTTAGGGGATTTTTCATAAACCAATTTGTAAAATCAGTCCATTTTTCTTCATTATTTGCTAGCCATTTCTCGAAACGGTCTTCATCTCCTTTCATCAATATCCAATGATTGTATGCTTCACTATAACCTAGATCGATGATTTTCTTTTGATAATTGAATAGAACATTTGGAAATATCTTGTCGTGTTTATTTTTGAAGTAGTTGTTTATGAAGTTGGTCCTTATCGTGTCAAGCGTATTGATATTTATTGAATTTAAACCAATCATTGACAACGCTAATGTCGTCTCGTAAACTCCAATACCAAAAGGTAACTTTATTTGGTTGGGATCGGCTGCTGGCCCTTCCTGGATAAACGCATTTTTACTGAAGCTGACTGAAATTCCAGTGTCGCCTTTAAATTTAATCTGGTTATTGTACTGATTATAAATAAGCTCACTTATTTCGGCTGTTCTTTTGCTATTTCGTTCTAAATTCATAAATATCTCACCGTAAATCATTCCCCAAACTTTTTCATCCGAAATACAGAATAACTTTGATGCCCAATAGTAATTGGAAGAAAATCCCGGATCCACCTGAATACCCTTTTCATAAAAGCCTAATGCCTTTTCCAAATCTCCTTTTACTCTTTGGATTGCCCCCATCTCCAAATAGAGGTGACCTGATTTAGGAAACAATTTTAATCCACTTTCGTAGATGCCCACTGCGCTATCACTTTCGCCAAGCATATCATAGGCATTTCCCAGCAGTTGATATACCCTATCATTAACAGTCTTTTCATTTTTAATGTTTTCCAGGAACTTTATTGTGCTTTTATAATCTTTTTTTAGATAATAGGCATAACCAAGCTCATAAGGGTATGTGATATTGGCTGGATCGAGATTTTGGGCTTCCTTCAGTAATAGGATACTGTCATCCACTTTTCCGCTGTCCATGAGTTGAATGGCTTCCTTTCCCTTTGAAGAAGCTTTTTCACGATTTTTTTCTTGCCCAAGAACGGTTTGCCCAATGAAAAAGAAGAAAACGAAGCTAATATATCCAATATTGTTTTTCATTTTTATTATTGAGTTAAAGGATTGAATTTTTATTTCAGAACGTATTTTTGTAATAATGGAGCCATAGATCTTAAAAAACTAAACCAATTCCGATTTAAAAATAGCGTATAATGGGATATCGTAATAGCGGCCGTCTTTCTTTAGATGTTGTTTTAACAGAGCCTCTTTTTTCATTCCTATTTTTTCCATGACTTTTCCCGACGCTGGATTATGAGGGAAGTAGGTCGCAAAGATTTTGTTAAAGTTTAATTCTTTAAATCCAAAATCAATGATTGCTTTTGCAGCTTCAGTGACATAACCTTTATTCCAGTAAGGAATAGCTATCCAGTATCCCAACTCAGCCTTATCCGAGCCTTCATCATGCAGACCAATAGCTCCGATCAGTTTTTTATCTTTATTTCGAATAGCAAAAGTGAATCCTTTACGATTGGCAAATGCTTCTTCCGCTAATTTAAGCCAGTATTCAGCATCCTGCTTTCGGTAGGGATAGGGGATATTTGATGTAAAGTCTGAATAGACCTTGTCTTGCAGATAGTCTACAATCTGTGGAATATCAGTCGGGTCTATTGCGTTAAGAATAAGTCGTTCTGTCTCTAATTGTGGGAAATCTTTCATCTGATTAAGTCTTCAGTATGGCTAAAATGAAATTAGGGGCTATTTAGTTTTTATAAATGTAGGAAAGTTTTATGAGATTCTTTTCCATATATTTTTTCGGGTGTAATAACTATAAATTCCAGTAATTGCGATTAGGATCAAAGTTATCAATAAGCCTATATATACATTGAAGAACATATGGACCAGTATAAAACCAATGAGTCCAATTAGGCTTTCTAAAAAAGCTTCCTTTATACGGGACGGAGGATTTGAGTTCTCAAGGTATCTGGTATACTCTTCTACAATTGGTCGATCGGTATCGGTCCAATCAAAATGCGATAGTTCTGCGGAGGAGACCCATATTGCTTGGACATATTCTAGCATGGCAACTTCGCCAGAGGAAAAGGTGCAGAGAACAGGATAGCGACAAACTGCCGGACTTTTATGGCCTTGTTGCGTCATCTCTAAGGGCCTTCCGACAAGGATATCTATACTTAGCTCTTCCCTGATTTTGAGCGACAAATTTGCTTTCGTTGGCAGGTGGGACTCGGTTATGCGACCAGGAAATTCCCACTTTAAGGCATGCTTCACCGATGGCGGGCGCTGACAAATGAGTACCTTATCGTCCTTCCTTATAATCGCACAAGTCAAATAATGCATAACGGTTTAAAGATAGACATTAGGAACTAGATTCTTTACTTTCAATTTGATGACTTTCAAACAGCTCGATGCGGCCTTCAATAATCAACAAATAAAAGTTTTCAAAACAATCCTGATAGATCTTTTGTTCCAATGATTTTATTTCTTCAAAGAGACGTTCCTTCGCTACTGCAGCGTAACATAGCTCATTTTTTGATGTTGTCATCGTTTCTTGGCAGGGGGTGTCGTGAAGCTGTTTGTACAGGTCGCCTAAATCTGAAATGTCTTCACTGCGGTGGTAGGAGGGATGAAACCATACCCAAAAGTCTTCTTGATTTTTATAGGGATGCGGTAATAATTGAACGCATGTATTTCTGAATAGATCTCCCGGATGCTTTTTATAACGGAAATGAGTGGCTGTGGTCTTTAAACTATTCATAAAGTTAATTTGTTTGTAGGTTTACAAAAAATAATTCAAGAATAAAGATGTCATCTTAAATATAGGTATTTTTTTTAGTATTAAAAATTTACAGTTGACGTTAGCGCTAATTAGATCGCGATAGGATACAGAATACCACAGTCACAAAGCTGCACTCGAGCTGTTCCGCTAAAAAATGTAAATCGTATTCATTTTATGTTATCATCCCCAGAGCATTTTGATGAGAACGGATATTGTGAATACGAATAATCCGATATAGAATATGTTTGTCCCATGTTTTCTGTCATGATCCGAATAGGAAAATATCCGTTCGCCATTCGGTAGGCTCTTTTTGGAACTAAACAGCATATACCCGATTGCAATTCCTAAAAGTCCACCTAGAAGGGCTGAAATATAGCCGAAAATAACCCAATACTTCTGCTGCGGTTCCGGTTCCCGTAGTTGCATGAGCCGCTCCTGTTTCAAAAGATCAAGCTTTTCCTGATCAATCTCTTTCCCTCTTTTTACTAAAATTTCTCTAGCCAGTGCGTAGTCTAATTTGTTCCATTCATCGGGTTTTTGAAGAATTTCTAAGAGCTCTTCGTCGGAAAACTGATACAGGTAATGGTCGTCTTCAACCAAAGGGAGAGACTGCATTTCCTGCTCTTCTAAAATAGATTCTGCATTTGCGAAATTGGCAGGGTCTATTTGAACCTCATATTGATATCCAACCGTGTTTCCAGAAAATGTAATATCCATAGGGGGTACATTATCTGCCAACCGCGTTGTTACACCTTTTTCCGAAAGTAATTTATGACATTCTTGAGCTTCTTCTAAACTAGAGAATCTTTTTAACACGATATATGTATCCATGTGATCAATTATTTTTTATACCTGTATTTATGATCATTTGACAGTCCAATGCTGTGTGCAATCTTGGCTATTTGCCGTAACACCGCAAAATAGGACGTGAATGTGTAAATAGCGGACTAATTATGTAGTGTCTTTTTTGAATAAAGTTAATAAAGCCGGTTTGATACTTTTCAGCTTAAAGATAGTAAAATCAAATTCTATTTTATAGAAACAACAATAGAATCCAAGCTATAAGATGAAGAAACATTTGATTCATCACATTTTTGGGGGTATTCGTCACATTTTTCTGTTTTATGTTTTCATTTCAATTAATATTGCCTCATCAAAACCAATAACATGAAACTGAAAGACGTAAGAAAAATAGAATTTTGGATGGCAACTGTCGTATTTGTCGCTGTTGTTTATGCTTTGCTTGTTGATACAAACAATCGGGATGATAGCGGTATGCATAACTATTTCCTTCACCAAAAAATAAGCTACTCCTATTTCTTTAACTTTTTTGTGCCAAATTTTATCATTGACTTGCTGCTATATGTGATGTTTCTCCTTTTAAATTTTGTCCTTATTCCTTCCCTCATCAACAGAAAACGGGAGCTGCTGAATTATTCATTACTAGCTGCTTTGATCTTGGTATCCGGACTGATTTTAGGTGTATGCCGGACCTATAGCCACGCCTACGAATTGAAGGATTATGACAGTATTCAAAGAAGCTATAATAGTATATTTTTTAAGGCTTTTGCGCAAGCTATTTTATTAACAATTATAATTTCTTTATACACCTGTGCGCAATATCTGATCAGCTATTTGCTTAAAAGCAAGGCAGAAAATCTGACCCTGCAAAAGCAGCTAAAAATGGATTTATCCTTTGGAATTGGTTGCTGGTTTATTGGATTGTTTTTTTTGATTACATCGCGATCCCATTTACAACTTTCGGTATTATGGACTTTGGTTGTGTTGTCTTCAGTCGGTATTGTAATCTATTCCTTATACTATTTGTTGCCAAAATTACAGGAAAAACAGAAGAAATTCCGTGATTTCTTCTGGACTATCTTTGCTATTAGCTTGATTTCAGTCCTTCCATTAAGTGTACCGGCGCTATTTTTCTTTAATCAGACAAACGAAGTGATCTTTATCGTTGCCATGTTTCATTTAGCCACGCAATTATTGGTTAGCATTCCGCTGTCCTGGTTTCTCTTTAAAAAACGTCTAATGCGTCAAAACGAAATAGCATCCCTACGTACGGAGCTCGGGCAGTCGGATGCGAATCTGACCTTTCTAAAATCTCAAATAAATCCACATTTTTTATTTAATGCCTTAAATACATTGTATGGCACGGCACTGCAGGAAAATGCAGAACGGACGGGGGAGGGAATTCAACGCTTGGGGGATATGATGCGGTTTATGCTACATGAAAATACACAAGATAAAATTTCGTTGATGCGTGAAGTTGAATATTTGAATAATTACATCGCCTTACAAACGCTCCGGACTTCAATGTCAGATAAGATTACCCTTATAACCGAAATAGAGGAACAGTTTGAAAATTATCACATTACACCTATGTTGCTTATACCTTTCGTTGAGAATGCATTTAAGCATGGTATAAGCCTTCAGAAATCGTCTTATATTAAAATCTCTTTGCAAGTGCGGGACCAAGTCCTGTTTTTCGATGTAAGCAATAGCATTAATCCAAAAAGTGATAACGATCCCGAAAAACTAAAAAGCGGCGTAGGCTTGGAAAATGTAAGACAACGCCTGTCATTACTGTATAGAGATCGGCATGAATTGATGATACATGAAAATGCCAATGAGTTTTTTGTCCATTTAACATTACATCTTTAGATCAGGATAGTTCCACTATTTTTCAATCCATTATTTATCTGATTTATTGGTTCCTTAATTAACAGCAATGAAAAAAATACTTGTTTTTTTGCTTATGACCTTGTTTTGTCTAAGCAGTCATGCTCAGTTTAAATTGAGTGGTAAGATTTGGAATTATGATCCAAACAAGACATTGGAAATCAATATTCCTCTTGTTTTCGGTTTTTATAAAGAAAATTCGCAACGGGTAACCGTTGCCGGCGATGGTACATTTGAGGTCGCGCTGCCGGTAACAGCTCGAAAATCCGCGACACTAATTTACAGCGGTGTATTTCAAACCTTGTTATTAAGCCCCGGTAAGGATCTTATCGCCAATTTAACTGATAGTACGATCGTATTTACAGCCGGTAGTGCTTTAACAGAAAATAGAACTATTCAGCAAATAAAACTGGATGAAGTGCCGTTTTTTATGAAAGCCCCAGCCTTAAACAATCTTGCTAAACGCTCTTTGGCTGAATTGAGACAGCAGCTGTTAATTCCCTTTTTAGCAGATTGCAATCAAATGAATGAAGTGATCCAAACTACTTCACTGCCCAGCCAACTAAAAGACTATATCCGTACTGAGCTTTACGCGCAAAGAATTAACCATCTGAACGATTTTGCCCGTGTAGCTGAATTGCCAAAACCGACCTCAGATAGTTTAGTGCTAGAACTGTTTGGAAAAGCATCGATTAATTTACAGGATAACTTTGGAGGCCCCTCTTTCTATTCTTTCTTTGACAATTACCTGCGTTATTTGGAAACGAAAGCATTTGTTAAGATTCGGTCGGAGAAGATCCCTTCAAGCGAGCCGATTCCTTATTTCGGGATAAGCCTAGACAGTGCAAATAGATTAATGAATAGCTACAGTAAAGATTATTGGCGGTTTATTGGTGCTTTAAATAATTTTCCCAAAACTATCGTAGAAAAATACAATTTTCAGCAACTGGTCAATCTATATCATGACAGGGACTTACCACATTTAAAAGCATTGGCAGGAGCGCATTGGAAGATATTTCCAACGGATAAGCATAGGCCACTCGTTGAACGTCATATTGCCGATCTTGACTCTCTTTTGATAGCGAATAAACAGAACAAACAGATCCGGTTGATTGAGGATGATCAACCTATTTCATCGATCTACGACCTGATTGCTAAATTGAAGGGTAAAGTGGTCTATTTGGATGTTTGGGGTACCTGGTGTGGTCCTTGTAAGTTTGAATTGAAATATACACCTGAACTGAAGAAAAGATACATGGATAAAGATATTGCCTTCGTTTATTTGGATATGGATGAAGACCATCGTGATCAGGACTGGAAAGACTTTATAAGCGTCAACAATTTAACCGGAATCCATATACGTAAAAATAGGAAACAGATTGAGCCCTTTTGGAAGGAATTACTGCTAAATGCAAAAGACAAAGCCGAATATTATCCGCAATATTTTATATTTGATAAAACAGGAAAATTAGTTGTAGAAAAGGCTCTTCGACCAAGTAATGGAAAACAACTGTATGACCAAATAGATCAGATTTTAAATCAATAATTGTTATGATAGCCATCGCGATAGATGATGAACCTGTGGCATTGCAGGTTATTGAACACCATATAGCTAAAGTCCCTTTTATTGAATTAAAAAGTACATTTACGGATGCGTTTATGGCGATTGATTATCTCCAGAAGGAGCAGGTGGACCTTATCTTTTTAGATATAAAAATGCCCGATATTTCAGGTATAGAGTTTCTGCGGAGTTTGAATACTTCGCCAATGGTGATTTTTACGACGGCTTATTCTGAGCATGCGCTATTGAGTTTCGAGCTCGATGCCATCGATTACTTGCTTAAACCATTTTCTATGAGCAGGTTTTTGAAAGCCTGCAACAAGGCGAACGAATTGTATAGCCTTCGGGCAAAAAAGCTACAGCATAACAAAGACTATCTGTTCGTGAAAGATGGCTATGAACATGTTAAAGTTGAAATTGATCGTATCCTGTATATTGAAGCATCAGGTAATTACACCCAGATACATTTGGGCGATAAATGTGTTAGCTCCAGAATTACCATTAGCGAGTTGCTGGAACTGCTCCCGAAGAACGAATTTGTTCGTTGCCATAGAGCATTTATCGTCGCACGAAGTAAAATGATTAAGTTCGACAAAACCCAAATTTGGGTAACAGACCGGGTTATTCCCATTGGAACAACGTATACTGAATTGAAATTATATTAATGCTAAATACGCATTTTTTGATAAGTCAGGGCTGATTAGAAAGTAGGGAAGGGGTTGCGCTGTCAAAAGGTTAAGGGAACGTGTTTATGTTTTTAAGATAAATTTAATACTTTTGTAGCAATAGATCATTAGTGTTGTCAATTTTTAAAATTTAAAGTCATGTAATGCATTGTCGATATTTAGGAAGAAAGTAAACAACGGGATGTACCCGATTTGTTTATCCTATACCTATATCTTCAATTTTTTAGTATGGATTTAAATTTTAAAAATGGAATCAACAAAATATGGTCGTACCTATCATTTCCCATTTTCGCCAGGGACAAGCAGCGACGATCGTTTTAATCAACATTATTGGAAGGATATACAATCTTTCCATAAACTGTTATTTACAGAAAAATTAGATGGTGAAAATAATTGCCTTTCACGGCGTGGAGTATTTGCACGATCCCATGCAGCTCCAACCACGTCGCCATGGACGGCTCAGCTTCGGGAGCATTGGTCTAGATTAAAAAACGATCTGGATGATTTAGAGTTTTTTGGTGAAAATCTTTATGCTGTGCATTCTATCGAATATGTGCAACTTGAGCACTATTATTATGTTTTTGCTGCTCGAATTAAAGATCAGTGGCTTTCATGGGAAGAAGTTACTTTTTATGCTAGTTTATTTGATTTTCCTACTGTACCTGTTTTAAAACTCGAAATTGTAAAGGATTTGACTGAGTTGGAACTTCGGCGTTCAGTCGAAAATTTGGCCATGCAGTCTTCAATATTTGGATCGGTTGACCCTAAAACTGAAGAGGTATGTACGATGGAAGGGTTAGTCTGCAGGAATGCTGATGCATATCCCGTCAGCGAATTTCAGCACAATGTTTTTAAATATGTTAGAAAAGGACATGTGCAGACCGACGAACATTGGACAAAATCATGGCGAAGAACAAAAATGATTTGGGAAAGGAAGGATTTCTAATGGAATGGACAATAGCAGTAAATAAGAATTGGTCGGCTTTAGAGACGCAATTTTCTTGGGTCAGGGATATGGAACAGGTACAACAAGATCCTTTACATCATGCCGAAGGGAATGTCGCGATTCATACTCAAATGGTATTACAGCAGCTGGAAGGATTGCCTGAATACCGGAATCTGGATTATCAAAAGCAGGAGCTCCTCTGGGCTTCCGCTTTATTGCATGATGTCGAGAAGAGATCGACGACAATTGTCGCTGCAGATGGTCGTATCAGCTCTCCAAATCATGCCAAAAGAGGAGCACAGACCGCACGGGAGATTTTATTTCGTGATGTGGAGACCCCTTTTGTATTACGGGAGAAAATTGTCGCATTGGTACGCTATCATGGATTGCCATTGTGGTTGATGGAAAAAGTCGATCCAATGAAGAGCGCCTTGGAGGCGTCACTGAGTGTCAATATGGGCCAACTTAAGTTGTTGGCCGAAGCAGATGCTAAAGGAAGGTACTGTGCCGATTTGGATGCTTTGCTCTACGCATTGGATATGTTCGAACTGTATAGTAAAGAGATTGGCTGCTGGGATGCCACGCGTTCTTTTTTGTCTGAAAATGCACGATTTACATATTTTAATGGAAACAATAGCTATGTTGATTATGTGCCTTTTGATACATTCAAATCCACGGTGACTGTACTTTCAGGTTTGCCGGGAATGGGCAAAGATTATCAGATTTTAGCCATGAATACCGACCTTCCTGTTATTAGTTTGGATGACATCAGACGCAAATATCGCATTGATCCTACTGATAAAAAGAGAAACGGATGGGTTGTACAGGAAGCTAAAGAGCAGGCAAAAAAATACTTACGCTGTGGACAGGATTTTATCTGGAATGCCACCAATATAACTTCCCAGATGCGAAAACAATTGATCGATCTTTTCGTAAGCTATCAAGCTTATGTGAAATTGTTGTACGTTGAAAAACCCTATAAGATTTGGCGCGCGCAGAATAGCGATAGGGAGTACCCACTGCCAGAAGTTGTCTTGGATAAAATGTTTCATAATTTGGAAGTTCCACAGTTGACAGAGGCGCATGAGGTTCACTACATTACGGCATAGCGGATGCTTTTAAGTAGGGGGTATTTAAGCAGGACTGTGCTGCATCTTTGATTGATTTTGCGAATCAGCCCACTTATTTGGATAGGGGGCTGATTTTTTTATATAGTACCTTTTTTCGGAGAGAGAGGCAATTTTTAGCTACTTTTTCAATCGCTGTAGCAACATAGATAAAAGCTCCTTTTCCTTGATATCGATGACATCCATGTCGATCCAAAAAGATGCAGGTTTTGTTGATAGATTGCGGTCAATAAAGCTTAATAAATAAATTAGACCGCTTGTTTTTTCTTTTTTTAACGATGAAACGTCATTTAATTTTATAAAAATAGAATTTGTCCGATATAAACCAGTAACAAAATAATCGATATCAGTCCAAGGGATTTGCTGCGGTTTCAATACGCTGTTGTTTAGTAATGTATGCTCATCTATCGTGAGTGCGGCCTCTCCTCTTCGATAGCGGTTCAGCTGTTGTAGTCGAAGATAAAAAACCGTTGCCGCAACGAGTATCCATATCGTCGAGGTTAGCTTAAAAATGAGATCATAGTATAACCAAGCATACAACCCAATGACTGCTGGAAGAAAACATAGCAGCATGCTGATGATAATTTTTCCTTTGCTAAAATTAATTTTGATCATTGCTTTCTCTTTTTTCAAAAAGTACAAACTCCGCAAAAAATGGAGCCTGCCATTTTCATCATAGCTCCAATCTGTTAATCATATTATTGGAGCGCCTGTTATAAAGATAGGGGGTAAAGGCCATTGAAACTATTCCGATTTATGATTCGTGCTTGTTGAATGATTATTCGTATTACTTGAATTTATCTTGCCATCCCTTCCGTATTGCGCTTAATTGAAATGGTACCGCGTGTCTTTTTTTTGATAAAAGGAATGAGTAGCTTTGTTTGTATAATAAAGTGATGGACTGTTGGAAAAACTTAAAGAACATTTAAAGAAATTTATCGATGTCGATCCGATCGAATTAGAAGAAATATTGCTTTACTTTAAGACGAAAACGGTCGCGAAAAAAGAAAATATACTGGAGGAGGGCCAAGTATGCAGATACCATTTTTTTGTATTAAAAGGTATTCTCCGTAAATTCTTTGTTAATGAAAAGGGAGTCGAACAAACGACTGAATTCGCAATAGAAAATTGGTGGATTACAGATAATATGGCTTTTGAACATAAGCTTGTTACGTCATTTTACATTCAGGCCGTAGAGACTTCAGATTTAGTTTATATCAGTCAAGAAAATCAAGAGAAATTGGTTGCTGCATTTCCGATCATGGAGCGTTATTTTCGCTTTGTCTATCAAAGGGCTTATGCTGCTGCGCAAATGCGGGTTAAATATCTATTCTCTAAATCTAAAGAGGAATTCTACCATGATATGCTCCGTAAATATCCTCAGTTTGTACAACGTGTTCCGCAATACCTGATTGCTTCATATCTGGGATTTACTCCAGAATATTTAAGTGAAATCCGTAAAAAAATACTTCCCTGAATCTGCTGCTATAATCTCGTTGCAATTGAAGGCTAGTAGCATTGGTCCGAATCTGCAATGCGAAAAGGGCTAATTTGAAATTGCAGCTTGTGTTCTTTTGCATAGTCTTGCACTAATTTTGCGAATTTTTCCATTGCCTTTTCCTCAGAAGCAGCAAAACAGTGCAGGTTTAATTCCAAAGGTTTCTCTGAGGTGGCAGGATCGATACGCAATTGTTCAACTTCGGAGAGGACAACAGCAAAAGAAGTTTTACAGATTTCAACTTCTAAATGCGGCCCCATTAATTGAGATGAAATGCTATAATAAGAATCGTTATTTTGGATTTCTTTCTGAAAGGGATCTAAATAGGTTGTAACAATAGATCGATAACCATATTTAGCATTACCAAAAAAGTGATCAATATATTCCTGTGCTTTTTCATATGTTGAGAAGACACCTTCCAGATTGGTGAATAAATCTGGATCTTCTTTTACTTCTTTTGAAACTACTGTATATACCTTAATGGGGTTGGTTGTCATATTTTGTATGCTACTGTTTGTACATTAAGTAAAAGTAAGTTTTTCTGCAAAAAAACTAATTTAGACTTTTATCTATGAGTGATTCTAAGATAAAATCCTCTTTTTAAAATAAAAAATTTCCTTTGTTAACTTGTAGCCTGTTTAGAGCAGGTGTTTGTGCTTTAAAGTTGTATATAATTTTCGTATTCTCCAAATTTTTTACTGATTGTTTTTATTTGCTTTTCTAAAATAATGCGGATTGAACATATAATCCTATTGTCGAGCTTGCTTTATTACCAAGCTCCTCCTGCAAGTAGCCTGGGCCCAGGTTGAGTCTACTTTTTTAGCTGATTTCAATGTGGAACCACCTTGTTTACACGGTTGGGGCAGGGCGATGTAGGACAAGAGCAATAAACCAATTACTTCTGACGCCGAATGATGGAAACCTGTTTTGACTAACTCATCAGAAATATGGTTTTGTTCCCAAGTCATATTTTTTCATTTGATTGGACATAGACAATGCATGCGATCTTTGTTTCTCTTGCTGAGGAAGACTTCTCGGTCATTTCGGTCTTGTGTTTAGTTTAGTGTGTGTGTTATTTCGTTAAATTTAATTTTCTTAAATTTATTTTAATTTAAAAGATAGTGAAATTATAATTGAAAAAGATATCATTTTTTATCAAAACTATGCTCTTTTGTCTCAATTTATTTTTAAATTTTATTTGCTTTAAAGCCTGTTTAGGGCTGTTTTTGTTCGCATAATGTTGTTTTTGGGCTTCAGTAGCACCTGTTCTCTTTCTCTTGTCGGAATCCAGCGATTTGTTTTTTATAGCCATTCAAACGTTTTCGTAAATAAATGGATTAAAAAGGTTTGATTGTGTTTTCTTAATTAATACTATTGTTTTGTGTTGATTAAATAATAACCAATTGATATTAATGACTAAAAGGTCTTGTTTTTGGGCTTTTTATAGTTTTATTTATTAATAACCAATAAATCTTAATTTATGAGAAAATTTAATCGTTTGATTTTCGTTAGTTTTTCTTTTTTGTGTATGCTATTGCTGTCTACAGGAATTGTTTATTCACAAGGAACTGGAAAAGAACTAAAGGGTATCGTCAAAACAAATGATGGGCGTTTTTTGGAGAAAGTTACCGTTTTGGTGAAGGGAACTTCAACGGGTACAGTAACAGATAGCTACGGTCGCTTTAGTTTAAAATTGCAGCAAAGTACTGCTAAGGTTACTTTAAGTTTTACCCATACGGGATACTCGTCCAAGGAACTTGACGTAGAAGTGGGTAGGGAAATAGAGATCACCCTTTCTGAATCTACTGAGAATCTAGATGAAGTCGTCGTTATTGGATACGGAACTGCCAAACGTAAGGATGTGACAGGCGCAATTGTTTCGGTGCAGACCGAAAAGCTTGAAAAGGAAGCGCCCAGGTCTGTTCAGGATCTATTAAGGGGGAATGCCGCCGGCTTAATCATTGGCCAGGGTAATTCTGCTAAAGGGGATGCTAGCCTACAGGTAAGGGGAAAAGGAACATTAAAGGCTGGAAGTAGCCCATTAAATGTCGTGGATGGCGTTATATTCGATGGAACATTTGCAGATCTTAATCCCAATGATATTCAGTCAATTGATGTTTTGAAAGATGCGAGTGCTACTGCTGTGTACGGTGCAAAGGCCGCCAACGGCGTTATCTTAATAACGACAAAAAAAGGGAAAAAAGGGAAGCCGAGCATTACTTTCAATGGGAATTTTGGTATGGTTGAAAGCGCAGGGATGCCACGCGTAATGACCGCTGATGAGTTTTTGAAATATCGCTATGACTTTGAAGTAGGCCGAAGAACCGCCGACTATCTTAAAGCGCACCCCGAAATGTTTGTGGACCCAAGACTGCTCAGTGGAACCAATCAGTTGGACTGGTATAATTACGATCAAAAGACCCCCGTTACAAATGTAACAGAGGATCAGTTGATTAGGTCTTGGCTTTCTCGATTGGAGCTAAAGACTCCGGAAATTGAAAATTACATGAACAATAAGATTACGGATTGGCAGGATTTGGTTTTTCAAAAGGGGATCCAGCAGGATTATACTGTTGCAGTATCGAATAGTAGTGAGAATGCTAACTATTATTTTTCCTTAAACCATGTTGACCGGGAGGGAGTAGTGGTCGGAAGTCGGTTTAAAAATTTCAGAACACGACTAAATCTCGAAACTAAAATTACATCCTATCTAAAAGTCGGGGCGAATACAAACTTTGCAGTTCGAAATGAGGGCTTTCTAAAATCCGATTGGAAGCAGTCTGCGGTGATTTCTCCCTTTGGATCAAATAATCTTGATGATCCTTCTAGTATTTATCAAAGACTGCCGACAGGCGATGTTACTCCGGTAAACCCGTTCTTTGATAATCAATTTAGGGATCGAAAGGATCATTATAACACTTTGAATTCGAGTCTGTATGGTGTAATTACCTTGCCCTTTGGAATTGAATTACAGTCCAATTTTACACCTTCTTTCAGTTGGCGGGAGTATTATAATCATGATTCGTCAAAAAATCCTGAATGGAAAGCGAGAGGTGGAAGTAGCGAAAGAACTTTTAAAAAAGTATATAATTGGCAGCTAGATAACGTGCTACGTTGGAAGCGACGTTTTGATGTACATAATTTTGAAGTGACCCTATTACAAAATGCGGAGAAAGGGCAGTCTTGGGAAACTAAAGCCAAATCTTCACAATTTGTACCATCAGATGTGCTTGGTTGGCATCGATTACAGGCCGGTACAATTCCATTGAACGAAAGCGAAGACACCTATCAAACCGGAGATGCCTTAATGGCTCGCTTGTTTTATTCCTTTAAAGATCGTTATATGTTGACAGCTTCTGTGCGACGTGATGGGTATTCAGCCTTTGGCGCTCAAAATCCAAGAGCAACCTTTCCAGCCCTGGCTTTTGCCTGGGATTTTACAGCAGAAGATTTTATGAAAAATACCAAATCCTGGTTGGATTATGGCAAGCTACGGCTTTCTTGGGGAAGAAATGGTAATCGTGATATTGAGCGCTACGAAGCTCTTTCCGACATGACCTCTGGGTTACATCCCTATATTGATGCGAGTGGAAACCTCTATCTTTCATCTCAGTTATACGTGAATAGAATGGCCAATTTGGGCTTAAAATGGGAGAGTAAAAGTTCGTATAATGCCGGTTTGGACTTTTCAATCTTCCATGGCCGTCTGAGTGGTGCACTGGATTTTTATACGGCAACAACCCAGGATTTATTGGTAGATCGTGCATTGCCAGAAATTATCGGATTTAGCAGTGTTGCTGCCAATCTTGGTGAGCTCTCAAATAAAGGTTTTGATATTTCCTTGAATAGTAACATTATGAATAGGGGCGATTTTAGTTGGAATGCTACGGCGATCTTTATGTTGAATCGGAGAAAAATCGTGAAGTTGTATGGCGATATGGTGGACGTAAAAGATAGTGAGGGAAATATCGTCGGCCAAAAGGAAGCGGACGATGTTAAAAATAGATGGTTTATTGGACAGGATCCCGACCGGATATGGGCTTACAAACGAAATGGAATCTGGCAATTAGGGGAAGAGGAAATGGCCGCAAAATACGGCAACCAACCTGGCGATTTTAAATATATAGATCAAAATGGAGATGAGGTCTTAACGGATGCCGATCGTGTATTTCAGGGGTATACAACACCACGTTTTCGCTGGTCGTTTCGAAATGAATTGCGTTATAAAGAGCTGAGTTTTTCATTTTTAATTTACTCCAATTGGGGGCATTATGGGGATTTTAACCAGGCAGCAAACAATAGTAATTTTGCGGATCGCAGTACGGACTATGCGCTAGATCGCTGGACGCCAGATAATCCAATCAACGATTATGCGCGTATTGGATCAAAAAATAATGGTACAAACTATGTCAACATGTCCTTTATGCGTTTGGACAATATGGTGCTTTCCTATAATCTGCCGAAATCATTGTTGCAATCGTTAAGAATCCAGCAGCTTCGTATTTCAGCTTCGGTTAGAAATGTAGCCTATTTGACAAAAGATTTTAAATTTGGAGACCCCGAAAGAAGCTGGAAAAGTGACGCATTGGCAGATGTAGGTGACCCGGCTCCCCGTACGTATAATCTTAGTTTAAACCTTACCCTTTAATTTTTAGATCATGAAATTGAAAAAAAATATAATATTTAGTTTATGTATTGGTTCAATGGCTTTTTTTACATTTTCTTGTAGTAAGGATTGGCTTAAACCGAAACCCTTGTCTTTCTATGAACCTGATGTTGCACTAGCCGATGCGCAAGGTATGTACTCCGCTTTAACGGCCTGTGAAAGAAATATGCGGCATGAATTTTTTGACGATGCTGCACCAATTTTGACCGAGATTATTCAATCTGAAGTAGCCGTAGAAGGTACGACAGATAAAGCTGGTCCACAAATGGATATGGATATTGCACTGCTTCCCGATGCAGACCTCAATCACAACGATAAAACTAAAGTCGGTTGGTATTGGTACGAGGGATTTAAGGGGGTAAAATATGCCAATCTTATTATTTCAAGAATAGATGCAGGAACTTTTAAAGACCAAAATGAAAAAAACGCGATTTTAGGAGCTGCTTATTTTCAACGTGCCTATCGTTATTTTAAATTGGTGCACCAGTTCGGTGATGTGCCCTTCATTGACAAAGAGATAAATGAACCAAAATATGATTTCTATAGTTACGATCGTTGGAGCATTCTCGAAAAATTACGTAAAGATCTGGAATTTGCCTACCAATGGGTACCCGAAAAAGTAGATCGTGGACGTACCTCCAAATCTGCTTGTGGTATATTGTTGATGAAGGTATGCATGGCTTTGGCAGATTTTGATCGGGCAATCGCTATTGGAAAAGAAATTGTCGCTATTCATCCACTTATGAAAAGCAGATTTACGGTGAATAAAAGTAAACCAAATACCAATCTGATGTTTGATCTTCATAGTGTTGAGGCAAAATTAGATGGGGCCAATACCGAAGGTTTAATGTATGTAGTTTCTTATCCTGGAGTTGATGGCTCTGCACGCATAAGAACAATGCGTAATGGCGTTCCTTTCTGGAACAACGGCGGTATAAAAACACCGGACGGAAAAACGGGGACAGGCCTATCATTAGCAGCGGATGAAACTGATCTTTCATTGGATTTAAATAAGAACTATGGTCGTGGTATAGGACGATTGCGTCCAACTTGGTATTTTACAAATCAGATTTGGAGATCTGGGAAAGAAGATAATGATTTGCGGGGGATTTTTAATCGGGATAGTTGGAGAAAGATGGAAGATTTGAAATATAATGAGCCCAACTTAAAAAAGACCGGCAATCCCTGGTATGGAAAAAATCTGGTTAAACCGGCAGGGATGAGTGTTGAGGATTCAATTCGTCTATGGTTCTCTTGGCCGCATTATAAATTATTTGTACCGGACCCATTGCAAACACAATGGGAGGGCGGGGAAACTCCATGGTATATTTATCGTTCTGCGGAAGTCTATTTATTGTTGGCAGAAAGTTACTATTGGAAAAATGATCTTGGTCAGGCTGCCATTGCCATTAACGAAGTCCGTCAACGCGCCGGTGCATCACAGCTGACAGCAGGCGAAATCAATATCGGTGAGTTATTAGATGAGCGTGCACGTGAGTTGTATTATGAAGAAAACAGGCATATTGAGCTCGTAAGGATTGCCTATATATACGCAAAAACCCGAAAACCATGTGAAATTTTTGGTGGCCGTGTTTATGATTTAAAACAGATTAGTGGTCCAGGTGGAACGAATGCGAATATTAAACAAGCTGGAGTTAATTTCTGGTACGATAGAGTGGTTGCTAAAAGTAATTTCTATAACAAAGGGGTCAAACATAAATGGGCCGAATATAAAATTAGTGTGCACCATATCTTATGGCCTGTACCTGCCAATGCAATTAATACAAATATCAAAGGTGTTATCAATCAAAATATAGGTTATCCGGGAGCCGAGAAAAATAAAATGCCGTTATTGGTTGAAGATAAGTAACAAGTGTTTTCAAACGTTTTCGTAAATAAATCACATCATTTGATTCATTTCACTTATATTAATTAATATCTTGTTTTATTAAGTCAATTGAATCAATAGCCAATAAGTAAATGGGGCCCTGTTTGGCGTGAAAGTGAAGTGTAGCATCGTCTCCTGGCTTTCGCTAGTATGGTCCCGAACGTGTTATGATTGACGAACCAATGATGAATAAATAAACCGGGTCGATAGACTCAAGATCAAATTTTACAATGAAAAGAAATACACTATTTAAATCTGTTGTGATGGCAGCGATCGTTAGCAATGCTGTATTATCGTATGCCCAGACAGATAAAAGTAATGAGAAAGGTTGGACAAACCTTTTTGATGGAAAAACGCTGAATGGCTGGAAATCCGTCGGAGGAAAAGCTCCCTATTCTATTGAAGGTGATGCTATTGTCGGCAGAATGACAAAAGGTACGCCCAATTCTTTTTTGATCACTGAAAAAGAATATGGTGATTTCATATTGGAACTGGATGTTAAACTTGAAGGCAATGAAACAAACTCAGGTATTCAGACACGGAGCCATCTTGATCCAAAGGCTAATGATGGGCGCGGACGCGTATATGGAAGGCAAGTTGAAATAGACCCCTCTTCACGTGCATGGACGGGTGGAATATATGACGAGGCGCGTCGTGGATGGATTTATCCACTTGATTTAAATGAAAATGCAAAAAAAGCCTATAAAGCAGAGCAATTCAATCATATCCGAATAGAAGCAGTCGGCGATGAGCTGCGTACTTGGATCAATGATATTCCTGTAGCTTATGTCGTTGACACGATCGATAGAACAGGTTTTATCGGATTACAGGTACATGGTATTCCACCGCAGTTGGATGGGAAGAAAGTTTATTTTAAGAATATTAAAATAAAAACAACCGACCTCAAATCAAAAGGCTTTCCGAAAGACCTTTATATCGTTAATCTGAAGCCCAACGATTTGGCAGATGCCGAAAAGAAAAAAGGAGTTAAGCTCTTATTTGACGGTAAAACCAATAAGGGCTGGCGGAGCATACACGGCGATAAATTTCCAGAACGTGGTTGGGAAGTTAAAGATGGGCAAATGACTGTCCTGAAATCCGACGGCGGGGAGTCAACCAATGGCGGTGACATCGTCACAAAAGATAAATACGCCGTGTTTGATCTCTCATTTGAATTTAAGCTTAGTCCGGGAGCGAATAGCGGTGTTAAGTATTTTGTCACTTTAAAAGAAAAATCAAAAGGATCCGCTATTGGTTTGGAATATCAAGTACTGGATGATGCTTTACACCCTGATGCGAAATTGGGACGAGACGGAAATCGTACATTGGCATCGCTTTACGATCTCATCACATCCAATCGTGACGAGCGTGCGCGCAGACCCATCGGTGAGTGGAATAGAGGTAGAGTTGTGGTCACAGCAGATAACAAAGTGGAACATTATTTAAATGGAATTAAGATGTTGTCTTATGAGCGGGGCTCCAAAGCGTTTAAAGATTTGGTTCAGATCAGCAAATATAAAGATTGGGAAAATTTTGGTGAAGCGAAGGAAGGTTTTATTCTTCTCCAAGACCATGGCGATCGGGTTTCATTTCGCAGCATAAAAATCAATACACCCAATTAAGCTTATCTCTTATGAATCATTATTTATCGCGCAGAAGCTTTGTTAAACAGTCTGTTATCGCTGCAGGAGCGGTTATGCTATCCAATAGTGTATTGGGAAATGTCAGTTTGGCTAAACCAAATGAGCGTGTCAACTTAGCTTGTGTAGGCTTAGGAAATAGGGCCGCAGAAATCATTAAAGAGCTGTATAAAACAGGACTCTGTAATATTGTCGCGCTATGTGATGTAGATCTTGGCGCGAAACATACACAGGAAATTTTGGGCTTGTTTCCTGATGCACCTAAGTTTAAGGATTTTAGAGTGATGTTTGACAAAATGGGAAATCAGATCGATGCTGTAAGTGTCGGAACTCCCGATTTCTCACACTTTGCCATAACAATGCTTGCACTGGACTTGGGTAAACATGTTTACGTGGAAAAACCAATGGCGAGAACATTCCTTGAAGTTGAATTGATGGCAAATAAAGCTCGGAAAAACCCTAAACTTGCTACCCAAATGGGAAATCAAGGGCACTCCGAAGCAAATTACTTTCAGTTTAAAGCCTGGAAAGATGCCGGTATTATTAAGGATGTGACGCGCATCGATGCGCACATGAATATGCCGCGTAGATGGCATGGCTGGGATGTGAATATGAAGGGTTTTCCTGCCGCTGAAATGGTGCCCGAAACATTAGATTGGGATCTTTGGCAAATGCAGACCATAGGCCATAATTATAATAAGGATTTTGTGAATGGTCAATGGCGCTGTTGGTATGATTTTGGAATGGGGGCATTGGGTGATTGGGGTGCACATATATTGGATACAGCGCATGAATTTTTAGATTTGGGGCTGCCTACAGAAGTGTCCGCTGTGAAGCTCGATGGGTATAATTCCTATTTTTTCCCCA
Source organism: Sphingobacterium sp. UBA1897 (assembly GCF_002337775.1). NCBI lineage: Bacteria > Pseudomonadati > Bacteroidota > Sphingobacteriia > Sphingobacteriales > Sphingobacteriaceae > Sphingobacterium > Sphingobacterium sp. UBA1897. The sequence continues at coordinate 36,626 of NZ_DDGR01000003.1, read as the reverse complement.
TGTCTTCGACCTTGAAATTTCATTTTCCAAAAAGGAAAAAGATGCCAGCAGTAGATATCAATTGGTATGATGGACTGGATAATTTGCCACCTATACCGGAAGGCTACGGTGTATCCGGACTGGATCCTAATATTCCTGCACCAAGTACAGGGAAATTGGAACCCGCCAAATTAAATCCTGGGAAAATTATCTATAGCAAGGATTTGATATTTAAAGGTGGTTCTCATGCTAGTACCTTGCAGATTATTCCAGCAGCGAAAGCCAAGGAAATGGAGTCTCGGTTACCGGAAGTGCCACAATCACCGTCAAATCACTTTGCTAATTTCTTAAAAGGTTGTAAAGGTGAAGAAAAGACCCGCTCGGCTTTTGAAATTGCAGGTCCTCTGAGCCAAGTATTTTGTTTGGGTGTAATTGCACAACGCTTAAACAGTAAGTTGATCTTGAATACACAGACAAAAGAAGTGACTAATGATAAGTTTGCCAATGCACTCTTAGCTGGACCTCCACCTGCGAGAGGCTGGGAGCAGTATTATAAGATGTAATGGACCAGTAACTGGGCATAGAAAGTAAAGGGCAATGTGAACATTGCCCTTTTTGTTTTTGAAATGAAAAGTCTTTCCTGAAATATACGATTTGCTTGCTCTTTATATAAAAGAACTGGAAAGGAGGAAAAAGCATGATAATCCCAAGCAAATTGAGACAAATCAGCGCTATTTTGATCAGTCCTAGTAGAGCGTAATTCTCCTCCCTTAGGTATATTTGTGATGCAGCAATTCAATTTTTAAACCTTAACGTCATGTATAAAGTATCCCTGCTCTTTATAGGCATTGTAGCATTGGTCCTTAATGCCAATGGTCAAAATTCATCAACCCAATCTTTTCAGGCAACCCATCGGTATCTTAAAATTCCAATTAAAAATGGTGCTCCCAAACGTCATGTTGAGGTATGGCTGGGAAAAGATAAAGTAAGGTGGTTTGATGCCGAACTGGCTGATAGTACCTATGATTGGATAGCCTATCTTGATATAGGGAAGTGGAAGGGACAGCAGCTTAAGGTGGTGGCAAATACATCAGACAAAGAAATTCCTTTGTTTAATCCTATTGCACAGAGTGATACCGATGATAACGATAAGGTCTATGCTGAAGATCGGAGGGGACAATTTCATTTTTCGGCCAAGAGAGGTTGGTTGAACGATCCGAATGGTCTGGTCTTTTTTAATGGACAATATCACCTGTTTTTTCAACATAATCCCTATGGAACCAATTGGGGCAATATGCATTGGGGGCATGCCGTGTCCTCCGATCTGTTACATTGGAAGGAATTGGGAGAGGCTTTATATCCGGACGAATCTGGCGTGATGTTTAGCGGTGGAGCTGTAGTGGATAGTAACAATACCGCTGGTTTTGGAAAAAATGGTGTAACAAGCCCTATGATCCTGTTTTATACCGCTGCGGAAAAATCATGGGGGCAGGGTTTGGCATACAGCTTGGACGGTCAGAAATTTGAGAAAATGCCAAACCATATTTTGGATAAAATAACAGCAGGAAACCGAGATCCGAAGGTAATTTGGCATGGCCCCTCGAAGCAATGGGTTCTTGTACTTTATGTTGAAGAGGACCAGGAACAACACACGATGCAGATTTTTACCTCAAAGGATTTGAAAATGTGGACATTTGCGAGCAAAATAAAAGGCGGGCGGGGTAATGACCGTTATTTATTTGAGTGTCCCGAATTCTTTGAATTGGCGGTAGACGGTAACCCGAACAATAAAAAATGGGTTTTGACGGGGGCTAATAGCCAATATGCGATCGGAGAGTTTGATGGAAAATCTTTTCATCCTGAGATCGAGCGCCTGTTTAGTCAATATGGTCGTGATTATTATGCCGCGCAAACTTTTAGCAATGAACCGAAGAAGCGACGTATTGAAATCGGCTGGTGGCGCACACATACAAATCAAGGGAACTCCGCTTTTAATCAATCCATGAGTATTCCAATGGAACTCAAATTGAAAAGTACGGAAAAGGGTATTCGCCTTTTTCGGGAGCCGGTGACAGAATTGCAAAAATTAAGAAAAGAAAAACTCAGCATCAGCCGAAAGAAAATTAGTTCGAACGATTCAAGTTTGTTTCAGCAGTTCAACGCTGAAATTGCTGAATTGGATTTGGTCATCGATCCACAACAAGCCAAAAATATTCAGATCAATGTGAGGGGCTTGGCAATTAATTATAACGTTTCGACCGAAGAGCTCCTTGTTGATAATGTAAGGGCTCAGGTACCGCTGCGAAATAAAAAACTCGCATTGAAGTTGCTTGTCGATCGGACAGGACTCGAGCTTTTCGCACAAAATGGCGAAGTTTATATGCCTATAAATTATAATTTTGATCGGAATAATTTAACTTATCAGCTGGTAGCTTTTAATGGTGAAGCCGTATTGGAATCTGCTGACCTCTATACCCTTGACGGTATATGGATTAAATAACACTTTTATGATATAGCAATAATGGAGAGACTGTTTTTGTCAATTCGGTAGGATGATAAAAATAGTGCTGGAAGATTATATTTTTTTGGTCATTTAAAAAAAAAGGTTTTCAAACGGGGAGAATGAAAACCTTAAATAACCAATTATAAACCTAAATTATGATGATACAAAGGTAAGTGTATTTCCTACACTATGCAAATTTATTTTAAAAAATAATTTAATATTCTTTAAACAAGCTATAGGAAGTACCTATTTTTATAAGAGTAAACTGTCTTTTTTTACGAAAACGGACTGCTCTCTGCATGCTTTTGCACGCTTTGGCTTCGGGGACTTTAATTCGTGGACTTTAAAAAGCATCAGTTGTAGATAGTTCGCTATTTTAGAAGCATGGAAAATTTAGAAGTATGGATGCGTGGACCTATTGAAGGGATTCCCGCTCTTCTCCAACCTGTTGCTCATGCACTCTTGCAAGTTGATGAGGATATTTTAAAGTATACTAAGCAGCTGTCCTCAGCGCATCTCTGGACAAAACCGGGGGGCAATGCCAGTATAGGTTTTCACCTGCAACATATTCGTGGGGTGATCGATCGCATGTTTACTTATGCCGAAAATAAACCCTTGTCGGATGAGCAATTTGACGACCTCTATAAGGAAGGTATAGAAAATAGCGATGTGAGCGTAACAGCGCTTGTAGAAAACTTACACCGACAGATTCAGCAATCCGTGCAAAAACTAGCGTTAATTGATCCGGAAACCTTGACGGAAGTGCGTTTTTTGGGTAGAAAACGGATCCCTACGACCTTGATTGGTTTGTTGTTCCACGCTGCTGAGCATGCACAGCGCCATGTTGGCCAATTACTGGTAACGGCACGATGTATCAATTAAAAACAAACTATATTTTTGTCCGCTAGACGTTATGATTTTTGAACTTGTTGTAACTTTTCTCCCCATTTCCCAAGTTCTTGAATAATTGGTTTGAGTTCATAACCCAGCGCAGTCAGCTCATAGAGTACACGTGCCGGTACCTCTGCATATACAGTACGTTTTATAATGTTATCCTCTTCCAGCTTTCGCAATTGTAGGGTGAGCATACGCTCAGTGATACCAGGTAAACATTTTTTGATTTCAGAATAACGTAGTGCGCCATTGATGAGATAACAACAAATGGCTAGCGCCCATTGACCGCCAATCACATTAGCGGCAAAGACTTCGGGGCAATTACGCTCAAGTTGCTTTTTATTTGAAAAGTTAGTGGAACTCGTCTTGATTTTAGTCATACGCACATTTTTTATAGTACCTAACATTGGGTTACTGATAGGGCAAAATAAGAATTATGTCGCTACTTTTAAATCACAGTCATGTCGTTTATTAAAATTGCCGCAATGAATTGGCTAGACCTGGTGACTTGTGCATATATACATAAATAAAAATATGAAAACATTAATAGTCGTTATTCACCCTAATTTTGCCACCTCCATCGTGAATAAAAGTTGGGTTGAGGCATTGGAAAACCAATCCGATCGTTATGATATCCATCAGTTGCACCAAGTCTATGCGGATGGTAAAATTGATGTCGTGGCTGAACAGCAGATGATGGAGAAATATGATAAAATTGTATTTCAATTCCCCTTTTATTGGTTTAACTGTCCGCCTTTTTTTAAGCAGTGGTTGGATGAGGTGCTTACCTACGGGTGGGCTTACGGTAAAAAAAGTGGGTATAAACTGGAAGGAAAGAAAATCGCATTAGCGATTTCGGTTGGGATAGACGAGCAGGAGTATGGGGTTACGGGTAAGTATAAATATAGCATAGAGCAATTAACAAGTCCGTTTGAAATTACTTTTGACTATGTTAAAGCGAATTATCAAAAGCCTTTCGTCTTTTACGGAATAGAAAAAGAGTCATCCAAAGAATGGATAGCGCAAAGTGTTTCGCAGTATCTCAGTTTTTTGGAGCAGTTTTAGTCCATAAATATGAAGGCAAAATTATCGTTATTGGCGAATCCTTCAAAAAGATGTTTACCTAGAAAGCATCCTGAAAAGGATGCTTTCTCTTTTTGTTCTAGCGTGTTGTATAACCACCATTGGCAAATATTGTCTGCCCCGTTATCCACCAGCCATCGGTGACCAAAAACTCCACCAAGGGGGCAATGTCTTTTATGTCTGTTAGTCCGCCCAATGCTGATGCAGATTTGTGGTAGGCAACAGCATCCTCGCTTTCCTGTCCGTAGAAAAAAGGCGTATCCATTGGCCCCGGGGCCACAGCTGTAACCGAGATTCCTCGTTCACCAAATTCTTTTGATGCAGCTCTGGTAAAATGCTCTACTGGAGCCTTCAGTCCTTCATAAGTAGAGTATAATCCTGTATAGGCTGCCAATAATGAGGTTACAATAGTACAGATTTTGCCATTTGCATTCAGTTTTTTACCCGCTTCCCGAATAAAAAAATAGGCAACTTTTGAATTGATATCGCTCATGCTGTCATATTCTTCGACTGTGGTATCCACAATTGGCTTTTTCAAGACTTTACCAACGGTATTTATTGCAATATCTACACCACCAAACTGCTCAATAGCAACATCAAAAAGTTTCGTGATATGTTCAATTTTGGTCAGGTCAGCTTGGACTAATATTGCTTCTGCACCTGCGGATTTTACCGCTTCCAGTGTTTGGTCAGCGTCTGCTTTGGTGTTCTCACTGTTGTAATGGATTACCAGTTTTGCCCCTTTAGCTGCAAAATCCCGACTTAATAATCCACCAAGATTTTTTGCACCTCCAGCAATGAGGACAACTTTTCCTTTTACATCATTTCTTGCCATAATAATTTAAATTTTGATTATAGCAAATTTCACAAATGTTAAGGGCTCCGTTATGGTGAACTTTTCGCTTTTTGCAATTGACGAAATTGTGAAGGGGACATGCCCTCATATTTTTTGAAAAATTTGGTGAAGTTGGAAGGGTCATAGGTCAGCCTTTGTGCGATCTCCGATATGGTTAACTCGTTATTAGCGAGTAGGCTCTTGGTGCAGGTCAATATTTTTTGTACATAAAAATGACAAGGGTGATTCCCTGACGTTTCCTGTATTATCTTGATGAGATGCTTTTGTGAGATACAAAGTATGTTTGCGATGTCCTGAAGCTCCAGCATTTCTATACTGACTCCGCTGATCAATTCCGCCAGATGACGATCCAGTAACTCAAAATATTTTATCGTAATTTCTTCACGTCTTTTCTTATTGGGAGGCAATACTGTATTCATCTTAATCTTTTTCGAGTTGTTAGGTTAAATATAACCAATTTGGACTATACGAAATAGTTTATCCAAAATAGATTCGTGTTGATTGGATGTATGTCTAAAAATTAGCTTAGAGGATTTATGGAGAAGGGGGCTGTGGATTACCGGACGATTAAATTGTAAATTCGTATACTTGTAGAATTCCGGGAGGAATTCGCAATTTTTATAATCCCGCATAAAAATAAACAGCGTATAATATGCAGATACTTTTAGTAGAGGACGATCGCCGGATTAGCAGCTTTGTGGTGAAAGGTCTGGAAGAAATGGGGCATCAGGTCATTTTAGTTGAATCTGCGGAATCTGCACGTGAATGGATCAATGCAGATTCTTTGGATATTATTGTACTTGATATCATGTTGCCCGGAATTGATGGTATCCAGTTTACGAAGATGGTCAGGTATCGAAAAAATCATATTCCGATATTGATTTTGAGTGCTTTAGGGGAGATTGAAGATAAGGTCGAGGCCTTGGAAAGTGGTGCCGATGACTATCTCGTCAAGCCGTTTTCCTTTAAGGAATTGGTGAGCCGTATCAAAGCCCTGGTACGTCGGGACAATTATAAAAACGTGCCAAAGGACAGTAGCGTAGAAATTCGTGATTTAAAAGTGGATCTTGAACGTTATGAAGTTCATAAGAATGGTAAAAATGTCGATCTCTCTCCCAAAGAATTTAAACTATTTAAGTATCTGATCGAAAATCGGAATAAAACGCTTTCACGGACTGCAATCTTGCAGGCCGTTTGGGGAATCGATTTTGATAACAGCACCAATGTCGTCGATGTGTACGTTTCTTATCTAAGAGGCAAGGTTGATGAAGGGAGCGATACCTCCATTATCAAAACGGTGAAAGGAGTCGGTTATATGCTTACAACGGACTGACAATGAATTTAAAAATTCGGCTTACACTCTTTTCTACGCTGGTATTCACCATTATTTTTGGGCTTGCAACGCTAGTCATCTACTGGATATTTTATAATTCCTCGGAACGACATCTGATCAGTTCCCTCGAAAAAAATGCGAAAATAGCTGGTATATATTACCTCGAGGCAGATGAGCAGAGCCCACTAAAGCATTTGGAATCTAAAAATCAATATGAAAGCTTGGTTAAACGTGCCATGGTAGCAGTTTATAACGCCGAAGGAAAAGTAAGTTATGGCGGTATGCGTTTTGATAGTCAAATTAATAAGGATTTGCTGAGCCAGCTGAAATCAGACAAAACGATTTATTTTAAAACAGAAGATAGCTTTTATTTTGGTTTGTATTATCCAGATAATCAGGGTGACTTCTTTGTGTTTGTCAAAGAATCGAGCGCAGATTTTGATCATCAGTTGAATCGTTTGCTCATTACGCTTGTCTTTGTTTTTCTCGTTGCATTGATCAGTATTGCCTTGTTGTCGGTTTGGCTGAGTAAATATGCTTATCTCCCCATTCGTAAAGTGATCCAAGAAATTCAGCATAAGGATTTAAGCACGATTCAGGAGCCCCTGACGACTATAAAAACGAAGGACGAACTACAAGATCTTATTGAAAGTTATAATGCGCTCCTACGTCGGATCAGCGAAAATATGATTATTAGAAAGAACTTTGTCAGCTATGTTTCACACGAGTTTCGAACACCTTTGGCGGGAATCCTGGGCTCAATGGAGGTCTTCGGTACAAAGGTCAGAAGTGAAGAAGAATATCATGAATTGGCCGAAACCATTACTGAGCATGTGAATTTTCTGAATCAGCTTATTGGTAATTTTCTATTGCTGACCGAAGATCAGGCCCTGAAACGTTCATTGGAAACCTTTCGCATAGACGAGATCGTATGGGATCTTGTTCCTAAGTTTTCTAGATCATTTGCCGTGCCCTTGAAAGTCGATATACAGGTCGATGAACCGCGATACTTTAATTTTCGGGGCAATAAGATGCTCGTCAGTTTGTCTATTTCCAATTTAATCGAAAATGCACTGAAATATGCAAATGGGCAGGAAGTTCTTGTCCGAATGACAGGTGTAAATGGCAGGCTGTCTTTGCAGATCATAGACCATGGTATTGGTATCCCACAAGCCGAACTGGAGTCTGTGAAACAGACTTTTTATCGAGGATCAAATGTTGGTAAAGTTAAGGGCAGCGGCATCGGTCTCTCTTTTGCGCAGATTGTATTTAAGGATCAAGGGGTAGACTTTGATATTCGTTCAAATGATCTAGGTACAACGGTATCCCTATTATTTCCCCAGTTCTAATCATTTTCTAATCCCTTCTAATCAAACTTTAATTTAACCTAAAGTTGCCTGTAATTCCTGTCATTTAGTTTTGTGGAAATTCAAAATTAAGTGAGAAAACTACGTATTACAATATTTTTACTTCTTGGCCTGAATAGCAAGCTATTTTCGCAGGAGGCGGTTGAAAACCGTTTGCGAAAGGCGGAGATCGAGCAGGTATTCCTTGCCCATAACCTGACCTTAATGGCGCAGCGTTTTCATATGCAACAAGCTGAAGCTGCCGTGCTTCAGGCAAAGTTGTGGCCCAATCCAACGATTTCCATCTCTGAAGTCAATCTTTGGAAAAACCCTTCCAGCGAATCCTTTCCGGCGCTGATCGGAAATTACGGTAAGTACCAGCAGGTGGCGATCGAACTGGAACAGACCATCGAAATGGCCGGCAAACGAAAAAAAAGGGTGCAATTGCAGCTTCTCGAAAAAGAAAATGTCCGGCTTCAATTTGAGGAATTGCTGCGGAACTTAAAATACGATCTCCGGAGCCAATGTCTCGAATTGCAGATCCTGCAGGAGAAAGAACGGTTATATGGCAATCAGGTCAATATCTTTCAGACGTTGGCACAATCCTATCAAAATCAGTGGAAAGAAGGCAATGTAAGTGAGATGGACTATCTCAGGATTCAAAGCGAGTCTATCGCATTTGGTAACAAACTGAATGAAATCCAACAGGAAAAAATTACAAAAATGAATGAAGTTGCGCGCTATCTCGGAGACAAAGGGACTGCACTCACTATATCAGATACGATCGGCATACCACATTTTCTCCAGGGAAAAAAACAAGAATGGAAAATGATGGCGCTCGACAATCGCAGCGACTATAAGATCATCCATAACGAATTGAAGAAAAGTGATGCTCAGCTGAAAATAGAAAAGGCCGAACGTATACCAGATTTGCAGGTCTCCATCAATTACGACCGTGGCGGAAATATCATGCGCGATTTTATAGGGCTGGGGGTTGCTATGGACCTTCCTCTGTTTAACCGGAACCAGGGGAATATCAAAATCGCTAAACTGGAGCTTGAGAAAAATAAAGTGGAAATCGAGCAATTTCGTATCGACATCGAACGGGAGATCGACTTCCTTTCGGAGCGGCTCAGCAACCTTGAAACGAGTTTGAAGACAACGGATATGGGCTTTGATGGTAAATTGGATGTAGCGCTAGAACGCTATGTGCGCAATTTCCAACAACGGAGACTGACCATCGTTGAATTTATAGATTTTATCAATAATTATATGGAAAACAAAGAATCAATATTGGAACGCAGGGCGAAATATCTTCAGTATAAGGAGGAACTGATGTACTTGATCGGAAAGGATATTGTCTCATGAAAAGTAATTTTTTAACGCCATTTACACTGCTGTCTATTTGTTTAGTGTGGAGCTGTCAGCCGGCGAAAAATGAAGAGCAGCCTATTCCTGCTGCTAAAGGCTTTTGTCTTAGCACCGATTTTAAAAACCAAATTAAAATTGATTCGATACAGAAGCGAACGGTATTTGAACAGATCGCTTTAAATGGGGTCATTCAATACGATCAGGATGAACTTGCAGCGCTAAAGAGCCCTATACCCGGTATCGTGCAGTCTGTTTCGGTCAAGATGGGCGATTATGTAGAAAAAGGACAGATTCTGGTATCGCTTAAAGGGACCTCGGTCAATGATTTAGGAAAGGAGCTGCGGGAACTGGAAAATAGCAAGCGGCTGACGGAGAGTAAATTGCTTAGCCTGCGTAGCCTGCTGAAAGATGGTATGGCTTCCCAGCGGGAGCTGGAAGAGATGGAAAGTGAATTGAAAGCCGTGCAGATTGGAATCCGCCATGTGAAAGCGAATATGAGTTTGCTGAATGGCTCCTCGGAAAACGGTGTGTTTTACATCCGTGCACCCAAAGCTGGCTATATCGTAGATAAAAAGGTGAGTCCCGGTATGACTGTTGGCGATGACGCCGATTTGCTGTCTGTCAGTAAGCTGAATGAGGTGTGGGTTTCGGTCAATATCTATGCAAATAATTTACCTTTTGTCAAAAACGGGGCTCCTGTCAAGATCACTACACTGGCTTATAAAGGTGAAACTTTTGACGGTTATATTGATCAGGTCGCCAACTTCTTTGATCCGGAAGAACGTGTGGTCAAAGCGCGCGTAAAGTTGTTGAACAAAGACCTGAGATTGAAGCCAGGCATGAGCGTGGATGTGCTGGTCGAAAAGGCCGTTTCGGGACAGGAAGAGCGTATGCTGGCAATTCCGAAAGATGCTATTATCCTCCATAACAATCAGAATTTCGTTGTACACTATAAAAATGACTGCGACCTGTCGGTTAAAGCTGTTGATATTGCCGCTGAGAATGAAACATACGCTTTTGTCAAATCTGGTGTGGCCGAGGGGGATCAGGTGCTGACCGAGAATGAGCTGATTGTATTTGATGAACTGATAAATAGATAGATGAAGAAAGTTGTACAAAATATTGTTTCATTCTCATTGAAACATTCCTTGGTCGTACTGTTTTTTACGCTAGCATTATTGTTCGGCGGGATATATGCCTACCTCCATACACCGATTGAGGCTTTCCCCGATGTGACCAACACACGGGTTAGGATTATCACACAGTGGCCCGGGCGCAGTGCTGAAGAAATAGAAAAGTTCGTTACACTGCCTGTTACCAAAGAAATGAATACCATTCCAAAGAAGACGGATGTTCGTTCCATCTCCTTGTTTGGGTTATCTGTTGTAACGATTCAATTTGAGGATGGGGTAGCGGATTTTTATGCCCAACAGTATGCGGGTAATAAGATGCGTTCCATTGAGTTACCGGAAGGTGCTGAGAGTTCAATCGAACCACCATCTGGTGCTACCGGAGAAATTTTTCGCTATGTGGTGAAAAGTAATCTTCCGATCAAGGAAGTCTCCGCCATCCAGGATTGGGTGATTGAACGGGAGCTTGTCGGTGTGCCCGGCGTGGCGGATGTCGTCAGCTTTGGGGGGGAGGAAAAGATCTATGAAATAAAGATCAATCCAACAGAGTTGGCCAATTATAACCTGTCGCCACTGGATGTTTATGAAGCCGTATCACGTTCGAATATCAATGTCGGTGGCGATGTGATCCAAAAAGGAAATCAGGCTTATGTTGTACGTGGGGTAGGCCTATTGGATAAGATTGACGATATCGGTAATATTTTGATCAAGGTGGTCGGCAATACACCGATTTTAGTCAAGCATGTTGCAGAAATAGAATTAGGCGCAAAACCGCGACTCGGACAGGTGGGACTCAACCAGGAAGATGATCTTGTCCAGGGAATCGTCATTATGCTCAGGGGAGAAAATCCATCTGCAGTTGTGACAAAGTTAAAAGAAAAAATAGTGGAGCTGAACCAACGTATTTTACCTGCAAATGTCAAGATTGAACCCGTTATTGATCGCACAAAACTGGTGAATAATACCGTGCATACGGTTTCCAAAAACCTGATAGAGGGGGTTCTTCTGGTTTCGATTATTGTCTTTATCTTTTTGAACAACTGGAAGACAACCTTTATCGTTGCATCGGTGATCCCATTGGCCTTCCTATTTGCGATTATTTGTTTGAAAATACAGGGGCTCCCTGCAAATTTGATTTCCATGGGGGCATTGGACTTTGGATTGTTGCTCGAAGGAACGCTGGTCATCGTGGAGACTGTTTTTGTCTCCTTGGAAAAAGAGGCTCATCGGCTCGGGACGGAACGCTTTAATAAAATCTCCAAACTAGGGATCATTAAGAAAGGTGCCGGCTCTGTAGCAGGCTATATCTTTTTTGCCCTATTGATCTTGATTGTCGCATTGACGCCGATTTTCTCTTTTCAAAAGGTGGAAGGAAAGATGTTCTCACCATTGGCCTTTACGCTCGGCTATGCCTTGTTGGGGTCCTTGATCCTGAGTTTGACCTATGTGCCCGCGATGTGTAAATACTTATTGAAAAAGAATATCAAAGAAGATGAGAATAAGATCACTAAGGTCAGCCGCAATGCCATTTTTAAAGGTTTTAGGAAAGCTTTCGACCATCCAAAATGGACATTGTCGATTTTTATTGCTGCTTTGCTCGTCTGTATTTTTCGGTTTAGCCATTATGGCTCAGAGTTTCTTCCGAAACTGAATGAAGGTGCAATTTATGTCCGCGCAACCTTACCCAATAGTGTCAACCTGGAGGAATCTGTGAAGCTGACCAAAACCATGAAAGCAAAATTGATGAAGCAGTTTGACGAGATTGATTTTATCATGACGCAAACAGGCCGCCCCAATGATGGTACAGATCCAACCGGTTTTTTCAATATTGAATTCAATATTGAATTGAAGCCCGAAGGTGAGTGGAAAAGAAAACTGTCAAAAGAGAAATTGATTGGTCAGATGCGGGATAGTCTACAGACTTTTCCGGGAATAAATTTTGGTTTTAGCCAGCCGATCCAGGATAATGTAGAGGAGTATGTAGCCGGAGTAAAAAGTCCGCTGGTAATCAAAATTTTTGGTGAGAATTTACAAGATTTAGAAAATAAAGCCAATAAGTTTGCCGAATCACTTAAAAAGGTGAACGGTATTACGGACATCAATGTTTTCAAAAATATCGGTTTGCCTGAACTAAGGATTCAGCTGCATGATTCGAAAATGGCCAAATATGGTGTTTCGACCAAGGATGTGCAATCTGTGATCGAAATGACTATTGGCGGGCAATCTGTGACACATTTCTATGAAAACGAGCGCATCTTTGATGTACGTCTCCGCTTCCAAAAATCGTATCGTGACAATCCTGAGAAGATCGGAAATATCATCATTCCCACGATGAATGATCAAAAAGTACCACTGCGGGAGATCGCAACAATAGATTATCATACCGGTCCGGCATTTATTTACAGAGAGGGCAATTCCCGTTATATCGGTGTTGGCTTCAACATTGAAGGGCGGGATTTGGGAAGTACAATTGCCGATGCAAAAAAACAGATAGAAAAAGATATTAAACTGCCCAAATCTTATAAGGTCGTGTGGGCCGGAGAATTCGAAAGCAAGGAACGGGCTACAAAACAGCTGATGAATGTTGTGCCAATTTCTCTTATTTTGATTTTACTCTTGTTGTATGCCAATTTTGGCAACGTCAAAGATACGTTGATTTCTTCGCTGACACTGGCATTTGCATTTATAGGCGGTTTTGTATCGCTGTGGGTTACTGGGACGACATTTGGAATTTCGGCAGGTATCGGATTTATTATTCTCTTTGGTGTAGCCACGATTGACGGCATTGTTTTAATAGGGATAATGAAAGAAAATCTGTTGAATAAAATGAGCTTGAAACCCGCTATTTATGAAGCTGTAAAAAGCCGGATCAGACCCATCCTAATGATTGCGTTAATGGGGGCAATGGGGTTATTGCCGGCCGCACTTTCAAACGGAATGGGATCTGAAATCCAAAAACCCTTGGCTATTATGATTGTCGGCGGATTGATTATTTGTATGATTCTATCGTTTTCCGTACTGCCAATTGTTTTTTACTTCTCTTATAAAAAGGAGAACCGCGATTAGTTACCCATTTTTAATTATTATATACGATACAAAGGTTGCCTGTCAGACAGTGCAACCTTTGTTATTTCTAATCTGCAGCTATACATTCCATAATAGCTGTCAAAATTTTACGCCGATAAACATGTATATATATCTATATATATCTTTTACATGCTATTTTTTGTAAATCTTGTTATAAATGTTGAACTTACATTTAAGTTACTGAAGTCAAATTTCAACTTTAAAGGCACTAATCTGAAGTTTTGCTGAAATAAGTTATAAATCTGTATTTAAAATTAGAAAGCCATTCTTCCGCCTCTTCATGAGTTGTATTTACTAGAAAAGGTCAATATTAGGTCAGTGTTGATTAATTCATAAGAAGATTGACCTCGCTATTCCAAATAGATTTGTGATAAAGAAATATTAAAATAATACGCTATGGCACAATTTAAATGGGAAGGAATTTATCCTGCAATGTTATCACCATTTGATGAAAATGGAAATTTGGATTTTGATATGTTTGGTAAAAACATTGAAGCACAATTGGATGGAGGTGTTCACGGTTTGATTATCGCTGGATCATTGGGTGAAGCAAGTGTTTTGAGTACGGAAGAAAAGTATGATTTATTGACATATGCGTTGAAGGTTGTCGCTGGGCGTGTACCGGTGTTGTTGAATATTGCAGAAAATACAACTGCTGCAGCGATCAAAGTGGCTCAAACGAGTGAAGAATTGGGCGCAGACGGTTTGATGTTATTGCCACCGATGCGCTATAGAGCTGATGATAGAGAAGCCGTCGCTTATTTTCGTGCTGTTGCACAAAGCACCAAATTGCCAATCTTAATCTATAACAACCCTGTTGACTATAGTACTTATGTATCGCTTGATATGTTTGAGGAACTCTTATTGGAACCAAATATTCAGGCAGTGAAAGAGTCTACACGAGATTTAACAAATATCACGCGTTTGAAAAATCGTTTTGGTGATCGATTAAAGATTATGGCTGGCGTAGATACGTTGGGGCTTGAGTCTTTGATGTTAGGGGCTGACGGTTTAGTTGCTGGACTGGTCGACGCATTTCCAAGAGAAACCGTGGCCATGTATGATCTTGTAAAGGCTGGCGAGTACAGCAAAGCAGTAGAAATATACCGTTGGTTTATGCCTTTATTGGAATTGGATATTCATCCTAAATTGGTCCAATATATTAAATTGGCAGCCACAGCAGAAGGAATTTCAACACCTTATACACGCGCTCCCAGATTGCCATTGATCGGCGAGGAAGAACAACGCGTTAAAAAAATTATTGCAGATTCAATCGCAACTAGACCACAATTATAGGAATGCTTCTGAACTTTCTGGACGAAGGTTCAGAAAATTTCCTTTTTAGGGCTGGGTAAAAATAGGCGAAAAGGACCTTCTTATATATTTAATGCCGCAAGGAATGAAGATATCGGGAAGGTTTTTATTGATTTTTGAAGATAGATACTTACAATAAAAACAAAAGGAATGGATAGAAACGAAAATGAGATTGATTACGTCGTAAAACAGGCGGAGGCTGGGTTTCAGTTTCTTCAAAAAACTGATGTAATTGACAGGGCGGAATTGATGTATGCCATTGCCGCTGAAATTGAGGCATTGGGAGACGTCCTGATTGAAACGGCCCATCTGGAAACGGCCCTTCCTTTGGGAAGACTGCAAGGTGAAAAAGCGAGAACGGTCAATCAATGGCGTCGATATGCCGATGCTGTGCGAACTGGTTTATACAGTGAAGCACGCATTGATCGAGACCCAAATGGCCAATTTGATTTACGGAAGTATAATAAAGGGCTTGGTCCTGTTGTGGTTTTTGGCGCAAGTAATTTCCCTTTCGCTTTTTCAACAGCAGGTGGGGATACAGCAAGTGCCATTGGTGCGGGCTGTTCAGTTATCGTAAAAGCGCATCCCGCTCATCTTAAAACCTCACAATTAATGGCTGACGCTATTGATCGGGCGATTTCAAAACAAGGAGCTCCAACTGGCGTTTTTAATCATGTGCTGTCGGATTCATTTGCTGCTGGACAACAATTGGTCCGCCACAGATTCGTAAAAGCAGTCGCATTTACAGGTTCTTTCCGTGGTGGGAAAGCTTTATTTGACCTGGGGCAGTCAAGACCTGATCCTATTCCGGTATTTGCCGAAATGGGGAGCGTAAATCCGGTTTTTCTTTTACCGGACTACTTAGCTAGCAATCTGGAACCTTTTGCTAAGCAGTATATTGCCTCATTGCTTTTAGGTGTTGGTCAATTTTGTACCAATCCAGGTGTTCTTGTAAGTGTCGGCGGCGAACAGCTAGATCTTCTTAAAGCGGCGTTGAAGAAAGAACTTCAAGCTGCCGCGACCGGCAAAATGCTGCACGCAGGAATATTGGAGAGCTACAACCGTTTAAAAGGGGAAATGGTTCAATACGATGGTGTCAGTATATTGGAAGAAGGGCAGGATAATACAGGGCAAGATTTTGCGCAGGCCCTGCTTGCTGAGGCGGAAGCAAGCCAAGTTTTGGCTAATCCTAAGTTATTGGAAGAGGTTTTTGGACCTTTTGGGCTAATTATATCTTGTGCGGACCTCAATGAAATGAAAAATGTAATGGAGCAGCTCGAAGGACAGATTACCATCACTTTTGCGGCATCGGCGCAGGATATCCGCGAATGCCAGGCACTCTTTTCAATTGCACAGGACAAATGCGGAAGGCTTTTGTTTCAGGGTATGCCAACAGGGGTTGAAGTACAGTATGCTATGCAGCATGGCGGACCTTATCCGGCAACCACAGATGCGCGTTTCACTTCTGTAGGGCCCGACGCAGTAAAGCGTTTTATTCGCCCCATTAGTTTTCAAAATTGGCCAAATGAATTTTTGCCTAAAGAACTGCAGGACGGAAACCCACTACAAATTGACCGTTTGGTCAACCAGCAATGGACTAAAGCATGATAGAAACAAATGACCATATAAACAAGTGATCAGAAATGAAGAAGACTTTTTTTTGTATTGATTCGCATACCTGTGGATGTCCCGTGCGATTGGTGGCAGGAGGAGCCCCATTATTACAGGGGAATTCCATGATGGAACGCAGGTTGCATTTTATACGTGAGTACGATTGGATCCGTATGGGATTGATGTTTGAACCAAGAGGGCATGACATGATGAGCGGCAGTATGCTTTATCCGCCCTTTGATCCGCAAAATGATATTGGTGTCCTTTACATTGAAACCAGCGGCTGCCTGCCGATGTGTGGACATGGAACGATCGGTACGGTGACGATTGCCATTGAGGAGGGGCTCGTTCAACCTAAAGTTCCCGGAAAATTGAGGTTGGAAACTCCGGCTGGACTTGTACATATCGATTATGTTCAAGAGGGACCTAAGGTGAAAAGCGTAAAGCTTACCAACGTCAAGTCATTTTTATATGCTGAAGCCTTAACGGTCGATTGCCCGGATCTAGGCAACATCAGCGTTGACGTTGCCTACGGTGGAAACTTTTACGGCATTATTGACCCGCAGACTAATTTTCAAGATATCAGTTCCTATTCAGCCAGCCAGCTCATTCATTATGGAAAAATAATCCGGCAGCTGCTGAACGAAAAATATTCTTTTGTTCATCCCGAAGATGCTAATATACATGGATTGACTCACATCCAATGGACAGGGGATCCTAAACTCCACAACTCGTCGGGACGCAATGCGGTACTGGTTGGCGACAATGCATTGGATCGTTCACCATGCGGTACAGGAACTTCGGCCCGTATGGCGCAATGGTATGCTAAAGGGAAACTCAAGAAAGGGATGGAGTTTGTACATGAAAGTTACATCGGTTCACAATTTACCGGCAAAATTGAAGCTGAAACAACCGTCGATGGCAAACCGGCCATTGTCCCATCCATCGAAGGCTGGGCACGGATAACAGGTTATAATACCATTTTTTTGGATGATGAGGATCCTTATTTTGGCGGTTTTCAAGTGATTTAATAGTTCAGGTGATTTAAAAAAATAATAAGACAAGAGCAACGTGAAAGAAAATAATAGAGGTACGGTTGTCGTCGTTGGTGCAGGAATTGCAGGACTTGCTTCCGCCTATTACCTTGTAAGAGACGGATGGAATGTGAAAATCCTGGAAAAAAATACCTTAGACAATAACTGTTCTTATGGCAATGCCGGCATGATTGTCCCCAGTCATTTTACGCCCTTGGCTGCCCCTGGTATTGTAGCGCAGGGGATAAAGTGGATGTTCAATAGTAAAAGCCCTTTTTATGTACGGCCTTCGCTAAATCCACGAATGATCAATTGGGGATTGAAGTTTTTAAAACATGCTAATCGCTCACATGTAGAACAGCATGCGACTGCAATACGTGATTTGAATCTCTACAGCAGCAGATTATATGATGAATTGGCGCAGGAGGAAGGGTTTGATTTTGAACTGAAGCAGAACGGGATCCTGATGATGTATAAATCCAAGGAAATGAAGCATGAAGAAATTGAATTGGCTCATCGTGCTCAGGATCTTGGACTTGATGTCGATATTCTGGAGGGAAATGCCGTTCAAGAACTGGAGCCTAATCTGAAGCTGGATGTTTTAGGTGCTATACTTTATCGCTGTGATGGAAAATTATACCCACCAAAGTTAATGCGGCAATTGATTCAATATTTGAAAGCCGCAGGGGTCGCTTTTTTCGAAGAAACAGAGGTCAGTAAATTTATAACAGCCGGAAATAAGGTGAAAGAGGCGATCAGCAACAAAGGAAGTTTTCAGGCGGATGCTTTTGTCTTGACTGGTGGCGCTTATTTACCGCAGCTGACATCAAAGTTGCACATAAATACACCGCTTATGCCAGGAAAAGGGTATTCTTTTATGTATCAGCCCGAGAAAGAGAATACATTGAATCATGCGGCATTATTACTGGAGGCTCGTGTTGCTGTAACCCCCATGAATGGCCAGATCCGATTCAGCGGTACGATGGAATTGGGACCAGCAAATGACAAAATTTATGAAAACCGTGTCCGCGGAATTGTAGAATCCATTCCTAAATATTATCCGGAATTGAAGGTCGATTACCCAAGCGAAAAAATATGGTATGGTTACAGACCCTGCTCGCCTGACGGATTGCCCTATCTGGGAAGATTGAAAAAATTTGATAATGTCCTAGTTGCCGGTGGGGGTGGTATGATGGGCTTGAGCTTGGGCCCTGCCTATGGGAAAGTTGTTGCAGATTTATTGGCAGGACAGAAAATAGAGTCTGAAATCACTGGTTTTAGACCTGATCGTTTCGACTGATAAAATTATGATATAAACCAACACCCGAATTATGAATCGTTCTTTTTCTTTTAAAGCCCCCAAAACATTGTTTTATGGACTGCTCTTTCTATTCCCGATCTCCATGCATGCACAAAAGATGAAATTATACGACCATACAACTCCTATAGAGCCTTATATTGTACAATATGGGCATGATGTTGAGGCGATCAACTATTTTTATGGCCCTATGCCCAAAGGCTGGGGCAATCAGCGGGCTGCCGCTTCGCCCGAACAGTTAGCACGTCTTCAGCGTTTGGATAACGAATATTTGAACAAGCTGGACAAGTTCCCTTATGAAGAACTCGAAACATCGGGGCAGGTAGATTTTATCTTACTGAAGCGCAAACTAAAAAGTGATCTCCTTTCATTGAAAGAAGATGAGTCCAATTACAATCGGTTATCTGTGTATTTACCTTTCGCACAGCGAATTTTTGCACTTGAAAAGGAACGCCGTAGGGGGAAGCGTCTGGCAGGAGAAGATGTCGCGAAAGAGCTGACGCTGGTTGCTGGTGAAATCGATCGGTCAATAGCTGCTCTACAGGAAAAGACCAATATTCCTTATTCAGATGTCAACTTTCTGGTTGCCTTATTAAATTCACTGGACTTAAGGATCACCAGCACCTTCGATTTTTATAATGGATACGACCCTGAATTTAGCTGGTGGGTACCGGCTATATTTCAGCAGGTGAAAGGCAAGCTCTCGGATTATAAGGAGAAATTGGCTGCAAAAAGTGATTGGAAAGTGTTTGATGACGGTAGTCAGATTGCTGGTTGGCCTATTGGGGAAAAAGAGATAAACAGAAGACTCAAAGCAGAAATGATCAGTTATACCGCTGCCGATCTTTTAAAATTGGCCGATCAGGAGTTTAAATGGTGTGAGGCCGAGTTATTGAAAGCGAGCCGTGAAATGGGGTTCGGCGATGATTGGCGGGCTGCACAGGAAAAGGTTAAAAACTCCTACGTACCCATTGGACAACAGCCGGAGCTCATCATGAGATTGTATAACGATGCGCAGCAATTTATTGAACAAAATAAACTCATGAATATTCCTGAGCTGGCAGACGAGACTTGGGGTATGATCATGATGACACCTGAACGGCAGCGGGTCAATCCCTTTTTTACAGGCGGACGGGAAATTAGCATATCCTATCCGACAAACACGATGGATCAGCAGGCGAAATTGATGAGTATGCGTGGCAATAATCCTTATTTCTCCCGAGGCACAGTCCAGCATGAATTGATTCCCGGTCATCATCTGCAATATTTTATGAATAGGCGTTACAAGCCTTACCGCGAAGAGGCATTTAACACGCCATTTTGGACGGAAGGATGGACACTGTACTGGGAACTGCTGCTGTATAGCAAGGGATTTGCAAAAACTCCAGAGGAGCGAATCGGGATGTTATTTTGGCGCATGCACCGCTGTGCAAGAATAACCTTTAGTATCAAATTTCATTTAGGTGAGTGGACGCCGCAGCAATGCATCGATTATCTGGTAAACCGCGTGGGATTTGAGTCGGCTAATGCGCATGGTGAAGTAAAGAGATCGTTTGAAGGTTCCTATGATCCTTTATATCAGTTGGCCTATCTCGTAGGCGGCTTGCAATTGATGCGTGTCAAAGAGGAGGTCGTAGATCAAGGGAAAATGTCATTTGTGGAATTCCATGACCGTGTGATCAAAGAAAATTATCTGCCGATGGAAATGTTGAGAGCGATTATCAAAGGCGAGAAGTTAAAGCCCGATTACGAGACAAACTGGAAGTTTTATCATTTTAATAACTAGGTGTTTATGAGTAAGTCGCAACAAAATTTTCAAAAGTCTCTCGGGTTATTGGATGCCACTATGCTGGTGGTTGGAAGTATGATCGGTTCTGGGATTTTTATTGTATCTGCGGATATTGCGCGCAACACGGGGTCTGCAGGCTGGATGATGGTCGTATGGCTGATCTGTGGTTTTATGACATTGACTGCAGCGTTGAGCTATGGTGAATTGAGTGCGATGTTTCCAAAAGCAGGAGGGCAATACATCTACCTTCGGGAGGCTTATGGGCCAGTATTGAGTTTTGTATTTGGCTGGACATTTTTTGCCGTTATACAAACTGCGACAATAGCTGCTGTGGGGGTAGCTTTTGCGAAATTTACAGCCTATCTCTTCCCCTTTATGGATGAAGATGTTTACCTGCTAGAATGGTCAGATTATCGGGTATCGGCAGCGCAGCTGCTGGCAATTGCCGTCATTATTGTATTAACCTATATTAATTCAAGAGGCGTAAATAGTGGAAAGCGCGTACAGACATCCATCACATTGATCAAGATCGGAAGTCTGTTGCTCTTGTTGCTCTTTGGCTTCCTGGCTTTGAAACATGAAGTTTGGACTTGGAACTGGGACAATATATCACTTTGGTCAATGCGCCGTTTAAATACGGATGGAACGTACACATCTTATGATGGATTTTCAGCAATGGGCGCTTTTTCTGCGGCTATGGTCGGTGCGCTCTTCAGCAGCGATTCCTGGCACTCATCTTCTGCTGTAGCCGGCGAAATTAAAAATCCACAACGTAATATCGGGTTGAGTCTTGCATTAGGGACTTTACTGGTTACCGTAATCTATCTTCTGACTAATTTGATGTATACCGGCATATTGCCTTTGGAAGCTATGGTCAATGCGCCAAAAGATCGTGTAGCCATGAGTGTCGCTCAAGAGGTTTTTGGCCCCTTTGGGATTACTATTATAGCGATTATGATCATGATCAGCACTTTTGGCTGTAATAATGGGATTATCCTGGCAGGAGCGAGGGTGTATTATTCTATGGCCAAAGATGGTTTGTTTTTTAAAAGGGCAGGTAAGCTCAATGCGCATGCGGTACCTGCCTGGGCACTCTGGATACAATGTGTCGCTGCGTCAATATGGTGTTTAAGCGGAAAATATGGTGATTTATTGGACATGATTACCTGTGTGGTCGTTATATTTTATGTACTCGCGATTGCGGGCATTATTCGTCTCCGTATCACACGTCCAGATTTGAACAGACCCTATAAAGCATTTGGCTATCCTTTTCTTCCCATTCTTTATATTCTGATGGGACTTGCCTTTATTGGGTTGATGGTCATTTTCAAACCCAATTATACCTGGCCGGGCATTATCATTGCACTATTGGGAATCCCGATCTATTATTTAATCAATCCTAAGCGAAGAAAGTATGAAGTTTCTTAGTACAGCGGTTTTGTTGTTGTCTGCACAGTTTCTGTTTGGTCAAGGAACTGTGGCAGATTATACGCGTGCACAAAACTTAAAAAAACAATTGACCAACAAAATTGAAAATCTGCCCGGCCAGTTTTATTGGAATGATAAGGGGGATCTCTTTTGGTATGATCGAAATACGTTGCAGGGAAAAGAGTATATTTTGGTCAATCCCCAGGCAAAAACAAAAGAACAGCTGTTTGATCTGACGAACGTATTTTCGTTAGTGGATGAAAAGCTGGGGCGGAAAATCGAAAATAGTGTTATTTCCAATGATCAGATAAAATTGCTGGATGAGGATCAAGTATCGCTCGATATCGCGGGCTACCTGTGGATCTGGAACCGTCGTTCCTCGCAATTGAGCCAGGGCGCTGCAAGTGGAAATAAAGAACGAAATATGCGATATTGGGGGCAGCGTGAGCAGGGAAATGCCTATAGGGAAGTCGAATCTCCAGATAAAAAATATGTGGCATTTATCCGCAATAATAATGTATTCCTGGCAAAAAAGGGAAATACAAACGAGGCCCGACAAATTACCTTTGATGGCAACACGGCAAATTATTATAGCAATGATATTCAATGGGCACCAGATAGTCGTAAGCTGGCTACAGTAAAAACTCAAAAAATAGAGATCCGGCAACTGACGCTTATTGAATCTTCTCCTAAAGATCAGCTGCAGCCTAAAATTCAGACACGCGATTACGTGAAGCCCGGAGATGAGCTTGCGCAAAAACTACCCATTTTATATGATCTTGAAAAAGACCGACTATCGGTGTTTGATGCTGCACTCATACCAAATCAATTTTACCTTTCGGATCTTTCCTGGCGCGATGACAGCAGAGCATTTACCTTCGAGTATAACAAACGGGGGCATCAAGTCTATGGCGTCATGCAGATGGATGCAAATAGCGGTACCTCGAGTTTTCTGATTCAAGAGCAGAATAAGACCTTTATTGATTATAGCGGCAAGAAATACCGTGAGGATCTGGCCGATGGAAAGGAGATTGTATGGGCCTCTGAGCGTGATGGATGGAACCACCTGTATCTCTATGATGGAATTACTGGTAAAGTAAAGAACCAGATAACGAAAGGAAACTGGGTTGTTCGGAAAGTTGTGCATGTTGATGCTGAAAAACGAACGGTTATTTTCGAAGGCAGCGGAATGAATGCCGCAGAAGATCCCTATTTGGTCCACTATTACGCTATCGGTTTAGACGGAAAGGGCTTAAAACTGCTGACCGAAGAAAATGCAAATCATCAAGCTTTTTTCAATAAAGACTATTCGCAGTTTGTGGATACGTATTCCCGGGTCGATCAGCCGCCAATTTCAGTATTGCGCGACAAAAATGGCCGTCTTATCATGGAGCTGGAGAAAACAAACAGTAGTCTGCTCGAAGCTGCAGGATGGCGTGCACCGGAGGTTTTTAAAGCTAAGGGACGTGATGGCGCAACGGATATCTGGGGGATTATTATTCGGCCGACGAATTTTGATCCTGCTAAAAGCTATCCTGTCATCGAATACATTTATGCGGGACCGCATAGTTCTTTCGTGCCAAAATCATTTTACAGCAACCCGAGCGGGATGTACGAACTCGCTGAATTGGGCTTTATTGTGGTGCAGATCGACGGGATGGGGACCTCAAATCGTTCGAAGGCTTTCCATGATGTCTGTTGGAAAAATCTGAAAGATGCGGGCTTTCCGGATCGAATTGCCTGGATGCAGGCTGCGTCAAAACAATATAAATACATGGATATCGGCAGGGTAGGGATCTATGGCACATCTGCTGGGGGACAAAGTTCAACTGGCGCGCTGTTATTCCATCCCGAGTTTTACAAAGTTGGCGTTTCCTCCTGTGGTTGTCACGATAACCGAATGGATAAAATATGGTGGAACGAGCAATGGATGGGCTGGCCTGTAGGTCCTGAATATGCGGCTAGCTCTAATATTGAAAATGCCGCTAAGCTGGAAGGAAATCTTTTGCTGATTGTTGGAGAACTTGATGATAATGTGGATCCTTCATCGACTTTCCAATTGGTTGATGCCTTGATCAAAGCGCGTAAGAATCATGATTTTATTATGGTTCCTGGAATGGGGCATTCTTCCGGGGGAGATTATGGTGAACGAAAAAGAAGGGACTATTTTGTAAAACATCTTCTTGGCGTAGATCCACCTGCCTGGAATCAGTATTGATCTTTCATCAGGACAATAATCCGCTAATGTAGGTCTATTTCCTGTTTTTTCTGAACGAGTCTGATCTTATTGGTCAGAAAGAACCTTCAATTTGCTTTGATTGCTATAGATGTCTGCGAAGTCATGAAGGTTTTATTCGAATTTGGAAGAGGTATGAAGCGATAAGAGTGGCTCAGAAATATAGCGCCCCGGAAAGTAAATTGCTTTCGGGGCGCTGTGTTTATTTCATGTTGGTAACGTTGAAGTTGTTTTTATTCGACCAATACGCCGACATAATAGTTAAACGTATCAATATCGATATTCTCTTTCGTTAAACCGGCTACTTTAATCGGTCTGAAATGTTGGTCCAACTGGATAAGTTCTCTTTTTTGACCTTTTACGCCAATATGTATGGGCATATGGAAGCCTTTGACTTCGCTGATCCAGCGGCCTAATATTCTACCTGAAGGATCTTGTTTGATTTCCAGTGTAGGAATGGCAGTATGCTTTACATACTGTTCAAATACTTTTAACAGGTCTAGACCGGACTGCTGGCTTACGTAGTTGACAACATCAGTATAATCGACTTGTTGGTGATAAAACTTGCTGTTTAATCCCCGCAGAATATTCCGCCACTTTTCATCATTGTCGATCATCGTACGGATCATGTTAAGCATAACACCGCCTTTGGGATACATATCCCCAGATCCCTCTTTATTTACATGGTAAGGGCCCTGGATGGGGCTATCATTTTGGATCCCGCTCCGGATACCATGGGCGTAAGCCTGGCTGGCTTCCTTACCATAGAAATAGTCGATAAATAAGCCTTCGGAATAATTAGTGAAGCTTTCGTGAATCCACATATCGGCCAGATCAGCTGAAGTAATATTGTTGCCAAACCATTCGTGACCAGATTCGTGGACCACAATAAAATCCCATTTATGTCCCCAGCCGGTTCCCGACGCATCCCCGCCGCGATAGCCATTCTGGTAATGGTTACCATAGGCGATGGCACTCTGGTGTTCCATGCCGGTATGGTAGGTTTCAACAAGTTTATAGCCATCTTCATAGAATGGGTATGGACCAAACCAATGTTCAAAGGCTTCTAAGGTCTGGTTGGCGTTTTTCTGAAGATGGGCTTTTTTTTCTGCCGTATCGTTTTCGCGCAAAATATAGTAGTCTATATCCAATGGCCCTTTTTCACCTTTGTATTTTTCCTTAAAATGAACGTAGTCGCCGATGTTGATGGCGACATTATAGTTGTTGATCGGATTGGCAACTTTCCAGTGGTATTTGGTGTAACCATCCTTCATCTTTTCTACCTTGACCAAACGTCCATTGGAAACATTCATCACCTCTTTCGGGACAGCGATGGAAATCAGCATACTATCCACTTCATCGGATTGATGGTCTTTGTTTGGCCACCAGACACTCGCACCCATACCCTGGCAGGCCGTGGCCACCCATGGCTTTCCATTGCTATCTTTTTTCCAGTCAAAGCCGCCGTCCCAGGGAGCTTTGACCGCTTCTGTAGGATGGCCTTCGTAATATACCGTAAACTCTTCCTGTGTTCCTTTTTTGATAGTCGCAGGAAATTCGACAAAGACAGCATTGTGTTCTCTGGTAAAGGAAAGTTCTTTCCCCTTATATACGACTTTGTCTACGTTGAGATTTGCAAAAAGATCAAATTGCAGGCGATTAAAATCAGTTGTGGCCTTGAAACGGAAAAGGTTTGAACCCGAAATAAACTTATTGTCTATATCTACCTTAACATCCAAATGGTAGTATTGGATATCGTAGCAGGTTCGCAGCGGTGACAGGTATCCGCGCAGTGAATCCGCTCTTGTGAATTCATTTTTTTCTTTCATCAGCTGGGCCGCTGATTGCTGTATGCCTGCGGTCAGTAGACCGCAGGTTCCCAATGCATATAATAGTATTCTTTTCATCTGTAAATGATAACTATTCGGTCTATCTTCCACCCGGAGGGCAATGTAATTTTAGATAGTTTGTAAATAATGTTTTTAAATGTTCATGTGTACCTTGTCCCTCGCTGATCGAATGGCTGCGGTTGGGGTAAGACATCAACTGGAACTGCACGTTATTTTTGATCAGTTCATTGATCAGGACTTCTGCATTTTGATAATGCACATTGTCGTCTCCGGTTCCATGGATATAGAGTAAATTACCTTTGATGTTTTTTGCATATTTCAGCGGAGAGCCGTTTTCAAAGTCTGCAAGATTTTCTTGGGGGAGGCCCATGTAGCGTTCTTGGTATACGTTGTCGTAAAGGAGCTGATTTGCTACAGCTGCAATGGCGATACCCGTTTTATAGATTTGAGGATATTGTCCCAGCAGGTTCAGCGTGCTTGATCCGCCACCGCTCCAGCCCCAGACGGCCACACGTGAATTGTCGACAAAAGGCCATTTCAGGATTTCTTGTGTTGCCAAAGCCTGGTCGCGAATATTGAGCTGTCCGATATTGCGGTAGATGCTTTTTCGCCACAAACTGCCTTTAGGAGCAGGAGTTCCGCGATTATCCAAAGAAATATAAATGTAGCCATCCTGCGCCATATTTCCTTTATATAAACTGTTATAGCCTGCACCAAAATTGTCTAATACAGTTTGTGATGCTGGTTCGCCGTAGACCATAAAGACGACAGGATACCTTTTATTGGGATCGAAATCAAGTGGTTTTACCATCCAGCCGTCTAACTCAATACCGTCCGTTGTTTTAACTTTAAAAAACTCGGCAATACCATCGCTGACTTTCTTTTCACGTTTAAAATCAAAGTCTACGAGTATTTTGTGTGTCGGTAACTCAATAACGGCATTGTGTTTTAATGTTGCCCGGTTGCTAAAGCTGAAGATGGCAATTTTACCGTCTTTTGAAATATCATAATCGCAGGTGCCTTCGTATGAGGCCGGGGTCAGTCTTTTTGGAACTCCGCCTTTCGTCGATACACTATACAGATACTTCTGCGTTGCATTGCTTGGAGAGGCGGTAAAATAAATCGTTTCATTTTTCGGATCGAAAAAGTCAAGATTGATCATATCATAGTCCGCTTTCATAACCAGCTTCTCGTTGCCCGATAAATCAATCTGATAGATTTTGCGCCAGCCGTCCTTTTCCGAGACCCAGATAAAGGCCTTGCCACCTTGAACCCAGTCCCATCCCGAAGGATCGTTGTTGTTCCATCGTGCTTTGATATCAATCCACGAGTCGCTTTGCTCCTGATGTATGTTTTGCGCTTTATTATCGGAGAGAGAGACGGTATAGATTTTGCTCTCATTTTGTTTTCTGTTGAGCTGCTCTAGGATAACCTGCTTGCTATCAAGACACCATTCCATGCGGGGAATATAGTGCTGGTTGGGATCTCCCGGGATATTCAGCATGGTATTTTTTCCAGTGGCGATTTCATAGGTCCATATCGAACAGGCACTCGGCGATTGTCCAACTTTAGGATACTCCACGGGAATGGTATAGGAGTAGAGGCTATCCGTATTGTTGATCATCAGAAAATTACGGATGTTGCGGGCATCAAGCTTCCAATAAGCAATGGAAGCACCGTCGGGCGACCAGCGGAAACCATCTTTACAGCCAAATTCTTCCTCGTAAACCCAATCGAAAGTACCATTGATTAAACGGTCTGTTCCATCTTTGGTAACGGAAACGATGCTGCCACTGGCGAGATCTTCCACGTAAACATTATGGTCGGCTTTATTGACGTAGGCGACCTTATCTGCTTGCGGGTTAAACTTCGCAAACATCAGTTGTGATGCCGGGAATTTTTGGCCTAGTTGCTGCAGCTGATTGGTCTTTTTGTTGTAAACCCAATAATCGCCTCTTGTATTCTCGCGCCATACTCTTTTGCTATTGGTATAGATCAAAATAAGCTCCTTGTTTTTGGAAATGGAAAAATTTTCGACTTTCAAGGCTGCTGTTGCTCCTTTCGGAATAAGCGATTGCTGTGAAAGGAAGATGGAGCGCACCCCATTTTTGGGGTTGACCATTTCTATTCCCTTGTCGGAAAATTCATAATATTGATCACCATGATCTGTCCAGAGTCGCTGCGCAAAAAGGGAAGCTGGAACCTGAAAAATCAGTATTAGAATAATAAAGATCGACTGTTTAATGCTGTTCATTTGTTTATCTGTTTGAGTTGACCCCAAAAGAATTTAAGTTTACTTTTTGGGTTTATCATTATGTGAGTTGTTCGTTAATTAATCAATTGGATTGTCTTTGAGTTGATAGATCTCCTGAATCTCGCGTTCAAGGTATTTTCCTAAACGACGGTATCCATCTGTTTCAATAAGATAATTATCTTCAATACGAACCCCGCCGAAATCGAGATGTTTTTTTAAGAAATCATAATTGATAAAGTCCCTGTGTAAATTTTGCTGTTCCCAAAGCTGCGTTAATTCAGGAATAATATAGATGCCGGGTTCAACGGTTAGCACGTTGCCAGCCTCCAATTTCTTACCTAGCCGCAGCGATTTGATTCCAAAAGTCTTGGTATCTTTTGGCTCAGCTTCAGTATAGCCAACATATTGTTCACCAAGATCCTCCATATCATGCACATCAAGACCGAGCATATGGCCTAGTCCACATTGAAAGAAAAGCGCATGCGCGTGATTCATGACCGCATCTTGTGCGTTGCCTTTCATGAAGCCGGTTTGTATAAGTCCGTCTACAAGCGCTTCACAGGCTTTTAAATGTATTTCTTTAAAACGTATTCCGGATGTCAGCAGCTGCTCTGCAGATTTAAACGCATGTAAGACAATCTGGTAAATTTCCTCTTGTAAAGCCGTAAAACGTTTTCCTACGGGAAAGGTTCTGGTCAGGTCCGAAGCATAGCCCATGGCCGTTTCTACGCCCGAATCATTGAGCAGGAGATCACCTTCATAAAGCTGGTGAAATTGCATATGATTGTGCAGAATTTCACCCCGTTTTGTGACTATCGGAGGATAGGAGAAGGACGTTCCCTGATCTTGCGCAAAATGTTGCATGGCATTGCTGATCTGATATTCGTAACGATCAGGTTTTGTCATTCGCATAGCAATGCGGTGCATATCAACAGCAATATCTACGGCTTTCTCTAATTCGATAATTTCTTCTGCCGTTTTGATACTTCTCTGGGCAACGACAGCTTTAATCAAAGCCACAGAGGGCTGGAGCTGATTTGCAGGACGGCCGGTTAGCTGCTCA
The DNA here is from genome assembly GCF_002337775.1 of Sphingobacterium sp. UBA1897. Classification (NCBI taxonomy): domain Bacteria; kingdom Pseudomonadati; phylum Bacteroidota; class Sphingobacteriia; order Sphingobacteriales; family Sphingobacteriaceae; genus Sphingobacterium; species Sphingobacterium sp. UBA1897. The sequence goes on along the minus strand of NZ_DDGR01000003.1, from coordinate 7,147 downwards.
AGTAATAACTTATTATGCGACTGATAAGGAGGAAGGTAGTGAACATCTTCCTGTTTTCCTTTGTTAAGATAGTCGAAGAGTTGATTGAAAGGTAGGATTTTGCTGATACCCGAAAGGTCAGCCTTTTCAGCTAAAGTCTGCTGTTGGCCCATCCACACAATATCGTCAATGGTCATTTCATCACCAAATAGTATGGTCTCGTTTTTTTCAGTGTCCAATACAGCCGCCAAACGTGGGCTTTTGATACCGATATAATATAAAAAGCTACTGTCTTGACGGAAGGGATAGGTATTGTGCTCAAAATTGATCGGATTTTCAATGCTGCCTAGCAAAAGAATTTTGCCAGTTGTGATCTTTGATAATAGATTATTTCGGCGATTAAGATATATTTCTTTTTTGAACATAAGTTTTGGGAATTATTTGAAGTTGGATTGTCTACTTAGGTGCCTATTGTCTGATACGAATATCGTAAAATTTATGTGCTTCAAAATGATTTATTTAAAAGGTCTCTCTTTAATGTGTAGTGTTTGTTCTTGTTACAAATGATATGCTTTTCGTTTTTACACTAATAAGGATCAAAAACGAAATTTAATAAAGTTCAATCTTTCTATTGAATAATAATTATCACAATTTATCAAAGTCTAATTGTATTTTAACCCATTTTTTCACTATAAATGGATTTTTTTTGTGAATTCTCAGTTTTGTGTGGAGTATTATTAAAGGATTATTAAATATTGTCGAATTCTAAACATATTTTAGTATAGTATTTTTATGTTTTATTTGAAAGTAGTGTTGTTGCTTTGGAGTTGTTATATTTATGTTAACTAAGCAGTAACATAAACTAAACAAACCTATGAAAACGCTCCAATTTAATGTGCCGACCATGCGAGGACAAAGTCTGACAATACAAGAAGATGTTTTAGAAACTTTTTATCCTCATTTTCATCGACATCAAGAAGCTCAATTAATGTGGATAAAAAAAGGTAAGGGAGTTTTGATTGTGGAAGATACCTTACATCCTTTTAAAGAAAATGATATTTTCTTTTTGGGGGCGAATCAACCACATGTGTTTAAGTCAGCCTCTCAGGACGGGTTTTCAAATGAATCTCGCTCTGTTTCCATTTTTTTCGACCCAAATGGAAAGCTTAAATCCCTATTTTCTTTGGAGGAATTTGAATCGCTGAATCAGTTTATTTATAATAACGCGAGGGGGTTTAAGGTCCCCGATTCATATTTTTCCCAAATAGCAGAACGGGTTTGTTTATTAAAATCTGCGGACCAAATGGACAAATTGATGCATTTTTTCTATCTATTGCGATCTTTGGCAAATATATCCCGCGAAACAGAGGCACTCTGTAATGAGAGAGTAGAGGTGATTTTTGATGGAATTCATGCTTCAAATCGAATTAATATTATCTGTAACTATATCCGGGAACATTATCGGGATGAACTTACCTTGGAAGATGTTGCTGACCATGCCAATCTTACGCCACAGGCATTTTGTCGATATTTTAAAAAGCATTGCGGTGTTACCTTTGTCACCTACCTCAATAGAATAAGAGTCAAGGAGGTTTGTAACCAGTTAAATGAGGATCACTTGGATAGCGTTTCTTTTATTGCCTACAACTGTGGGTTTAATAGCATCACTAATTTTAATCGGGTTTTTAAACAAATCGTAGGCTGCAACCCGAAAGAGTACGTGCAGCAGTATAAACAAACACTTTACTCTGTTATTTAGTATAGGAAATTCCAATGAGGGTTTAGGCCTGGCAATAAAGTGGAACAGGGCCACTACCGATTTGGATGCTGTTAAAGTGAAAGATCAGGTTTGCAGCGAGGCAACTTCGGTTGTCTCGCTGTTTTTTATAGCCCTTAAATCGCATCAGTAAATCGATATTTTGTTTAACACATTTTGAATTCAAATGTGCGTGTAAGACAGTTAGAATGTCTTCTCTTGTTACAGACCAATAGTGGATCCCGTTCTATACACTGCAGACCTTTTGCGGGTAGCAAACTACCGGTTAACTCCACGACCAAGCTTAGGAATACCAAAGAGATCTGTAACATGCAAGAACGGGTAGGACTGAATTAATACAATTTTTTCGACACAATTATGGATCAAGTAGGTACTAACTTATCTCTTTTGACAGTGCTCGTTCAGTGCTCGTTCAGTGTTTGTTCAGTGCTTGCTCAGTGATGACTCAGTGTATACTGAACAATCAATGACCAATCACTGTCTAAAAATTGATTGAAAATTGTAAATAGTTAAACGTTGGTATACGTATGTATCTGCTTTAGTGTTTATCTTAATTATTTATAAACACAGGACCGCGGCAATGGTTAAAAAGGCGTATCTCTTATTCTACAGAATATGTTCTCCAGCTTGCTGCTCTCAAGGCGCGAGCAAACTCAACTGAATAAATGTGGGATTGATTGTCAACCTGGGCTGCTTCCAAAATTGGGATAACGTAATATGGGCATTAACAAGGGCGGTGATCCAAAAAAGTAGATATGCAAATAATAATGGGCGAAAAAATAGGCATAAAAAAAGGTTTTCAAACGGGGAGAATGAAAACCTTAAATAACCAATTATAAACCTAAATTATGATAGTACAAAGATAGTGTGTTTATTACACTTTGTCAAGAATTATTTCAAAAAAAATTAAATCTTTTTGAAAACGATACTCGAATTGTGCCCACCGAAACCAAAAGCATTGCTCATCGCAGTCTGAACGGGTTTCTCTATTGGCTTATTGATTACAATTTGAATCCCCTCGGGAATATCGGGATCGATATTTTCGATATTAATTGTTGCCGGAATTACATTATTGTTGATAGATTTTATGGCAATGATTGCTTCGATAGCGCCGGCTGCCCCAAGTAAATGTCCTGTCATTGATTTGGTGGAACTGACCCATAGATTATTTAGGTTTCCAAAAGCTCGTTGTACGGCTTTAAGTTCGGCGATATCTCCAACTGGGGTTGAAGTCGCGTGGAGATTTAAATAGTCGAGCTCATCGGTATTAATTTTAGCCTCCTCCAAAGCCAGAGACATGGCTTTTGCTGCGGCTATCCCTTCGGGATGAGGCGAGGTCATATGGTAAGCATCTGCGGTCATTGAAGCTCCGACAAGCTCTGCGTAAATTTTTGCACCTCTTTGCTTGGCATGTTCATATTCTTCCAAGATGAGTGCTCCAGCTCCCTCACCCATAACAAAACCATCACGATCACGGTCAAAGGGTCTACTTGCAGTCTGGGGGCTATCATGCCGGCTCGACATGGCTTTCATGGCAGAAAAACCGCCAACTGAAGCCGGGGTAATGGGGGCTTCGGAACCGCCGCTTATAAAGACTTTGGCTTTGCCGAGCCGAATGTAATTAAAAGCGTCCATAAAGGCCGTATTGGATGTGGCGCAAGCCGATACGGTAGTGTAATTGATTCCTTTTAAGCCATACTTCATTGAAATCATGCCTGAAGCCATATTGACGATAAGTCTAGGAACAAAGAAAGGGCTGAATCGTGGTTTATAATCTCCTGTTACGTAGCCTTCTACCTCTTTTTCGAACGTTTCCATACCGCCCTGGCCAACACCCCAGATGACACCGATATCAAATGGATCCATGGTATCGAGATCTAGTCCCGAATCTTCCATTGCCTGCGCTGCACTGTATAAAGCATATTGCGTAAAGAGATCACTCCGTTTAATCTCATTTCTATCTAAGTATTTTTCAGGTTGAAAGTGTTTAATTTCACTTGCAATCTGTGTTCGAAACAACGAAGCATCAAAACGGCTAATAAGTGTTGTGTGGTTTTCGCCTCGCAAAATGTTATCCCAAAATATGTCTATGTTTTCTCCCAGCGGGTTAATTGTTCCCATGCCAGTTATTACAACTCTTTTCATCTCTTTTTATTTTAATATAAACTTTTAAATATACCAATTGGTATTTGTTTTTGTAAAAAAAATTAAGCCTTAATCTCCCGATCCACCATTTCCTTCATTTTATCCAATACAATGGCAAGATCTTTTCCTCGGCCGGAAATCTTGGAAAGCAAGATTCCGCCTTCGACCATCGCCATAAAGGTGATGGCATAATTTTCAGCAGAAATATGTTGTTTAAATTCACCGCTGGCAACTCCTTCTTCAAGAATTAGAATTAACCGCTGTCTCCAAAGGTCAAAGGAACGTCTGACTTTGGGGGTTAAAAAAGATAGCGAATCATCGGCCTCCACGGCCGCGTTCATCATGGGACAGCCTCCTGAAGCTGCGATATTTTTGAAATTGTCCTTGTAGAAATCTAGAAAAGACAAAAGCTTCTTTAGCGATGTTTTTTGCTGTATAATCTGCTGATTAACAGCTTCTGATATTTTTCTGCTCTGATAGGTATAGACATGGGTAGCTAGGTCATCCTTATCCTTGAAATTACCGTAGATACTTCCTTTTGTTAAACCTGTCGCTGTCGTGATGTCCGAGAGCGAAGTTGCAAAGTAGCCTTTTTTATTAAAGATGGGCGCAGTCTTTTCAATGATATATTGTCGTGTCTGTTCTGCTTTTGACATGTAATTCCTGTTCTTTTAATGCAAATATAAAAAATACTTTTTGGTATATTAATAATTTGTACAGGAATGCTTTAGAAATTGGTTTTATTTCGCCTTTGAAATGCGATATGTACAGCGGGGGGCATTTTCGATGATGTATTCTGTTCTACAGATACGATATGCCGGACCGATGAGTTGCTGAAAATTATTCAGTTCTGAACGGCAGAATCCCTGACATTCGGTTGCTGCTGCGCATATGGGGCAATGATTTTCAATGAGAAGATAATCGTCAGCCTCTTTTTTCCATTCTGCCATATAACCTTCCTCCGTTCTTTTTGCGGCTATAATTTCAAGTTTTTTTTCGATGGATTCAATATCCGATAGCGCGTCAGTATATTTTTGATATACTTTAGACTCCCGATCACTGATAAGTAGATCCAAAGCATTCTCGCCAAGCACTTGTTTAATCGACTGCAAAAGTTGTACTGTAATGTCGGCGTGACTATCTGGAAATCGTGCCATGCCCTGCGGTGACAGACTGTAATAAGTCGAAGGGCGGCCTATCCCTTCGCTCCTGGCATTGGAGACAATTAGGTTTTGATTCGCGAGGTTCAATAAATGTTTACGGGCCCCTTCTTTTGTTATAGCCAACTCTGTTGCAATCAAAGCTGCAGTGGCTTCTCGGCGCATTTTTAATAACATTAATATTCGATCAGCTGGATTCTTCTGCATTTGACAATAAAAAAGTTGTTTTATATAACATCAGCAAAGATAGTGTTTTTATTTTTTCTCTTAAAATGTGTTTCAAACATAGGTTTATCCTTTTTGATTTATTTTTATGACTTTAATAAAACAACTATTTAGTTGTTTTATTAAGTTTGATTCTCTAGTTTTGACTTATCATAAAAACAATAAAACTATGCACAAATTTCAATTACCCCAGTTAGGATATGCCTATGCGGCGCTTGAACCATATTTTGATCGCGAGACTATGACGATTCATCATCAAAAGCATCATCAAGCTTATGTTGACAATCTAAATAAGGCATTGGAAGGAACAGCAGGCGAAGCTGATGATCTATTGGATATATTAACAAGCGTAAGTAAATATAGCCCAGCAGTCCGCAATAACGGCGGTGGTCACTTTAACCATACGCTATTTTGGGAAATTTTATCGCCCAATCCAAAAACGGTACCCACAGGGAAGTTAGCCGATGAGATAAACGCTGCCTTTGGTTCTTTGGAAGAGCTTAAAGCCAAGATCAAAAATGCGGGTCTTGGGCAGTTTGGTTCGGGCTGGTCTTGGCTCTATGTAAAACATTCTGGCGCCTTAGCTATCGTAGCTACTCCCAATCAGGATAATCCGTTGATGGATACACAATCGATCGGCAGAGGTTTCCCTATTTTGGGGGTAGATGTTTGGGAGCATGCGTATTATTTGAAATATCAAAATAAAAGAGCCGATTATTTGGATGCATTTTGGTCGCTTTTGGATTGGTCTGTTGTTGAACAAAAATACGATACTGTGATTGCAGGCTTGGTTTGATATGTTTATAAATAAAGTTGAAAACACGGGTATATTGGCTTTAGATCTAATTGATTTTAAAACCGATCTTGCTATCCTAAGTTTTGACATCAAAACATTGTTGTATCAGGAAGCAATCGTTAAAGAAAAAGAATTCAGAGAAGCTTTGGCGACGGTGGATTGGTCTGCTTTTCGAAATAAGGCGGTTGCCATAAGCTGTTCTGTGGACGCAATTATCCCGCCTTGGGTCTATATGGCCCTGGCGGAAAAACTTCATCCTGTTGCAGCGTATTACGATTTTAAGGCGATGGAGGATTTGGAAATAGACCTATGGATGCAGGCTTTACAAGCGATAGATTTGTCGAATTTTCAGCAGCAAAAAGTTGTCATAAGGGCCCGCCCTAATATTCCGGCGTCACTTTATATGTTAGCGACAGAACGATTGATTCCTATTGTCCAGACGTTGATGTATGGTGAGGTTGGTATGCCAAAAGTTATTTTTAAAAAAGGGAAAGTATAATGAAAGCATTAATATTCAATGGCGCCTTGGAAAGAAGGCAAGAATCTACATCGGGAAAATTGTCACACTATTTTTCCGACCAACTGAACCAAAGGGGGGTTGAAAATACTATTTTTAATTTGGCTGATAGCGGAATACCCTTATTTGATTTGAGTCTCAATCGGGTACCCAATGCTGTTAAGATTATGAATACCTTGTTTCTTGAGGCAGATATACATTTTTGGTTGTCTCCGCTTTATCATGGAAGTATTCCCGGTGTCATGAAAAACTGTTTGGATTGGATTGAAGTCAGCGCTAAAAATAAACCGGCTTACCTGACGGATAAACATATCGGACTGGTTTGTTGGGCCGATGGTGTGCATGCACTACAGGGCATTAATGCAATGGATGCTATCGCGAAGTCGCTCCGCGCCTGGACATTGCCCTTTAGTGTGCCCATCATGAAATCTGCGCTTTTTGAGTCCGACGATCCAAATGTGCTGTCTTCGGCTTACCAGTGTAAGCTGGACTTGCTGATCGATATTGCTACGAAAAAGAATAGCGAATCTCGTTGATAAAAAAGCCTC
>NZ_DDGR01000009.1:0-29479 GCF_002337775.1 Sphingobacterium sp. UBA1897 | reverse complement strand
AGTCTCAACTGTGGTTTAGACTTGATTGGTGAAGTTCTCTATGGTAAATGGAAAATACGATTATTGTGGTTTATCAATGAAGGGTACAAACGCCCAAGCGAACTCCAGCGCAAAATACCGGATGCTTCACGAAGAGTGCTAAATGTTCAGCTAAAAGAACTTGAAGAGCACGAATTGGTTGCAAAAGTTATTTACCCTGTTGTACCACCTAAAGTGGAATACAGTCTTACAGAATTTGGGAAAACTTTAATCCCTGTAATTTCTGCGCTAGGAAATTGGGGTGATGAGCATCAGGAGCTTCTAAGGAAAGTAATTTTGAAATAAAACGTTCAATTTCCCCGAGGGAAATCCAAAAAAATGGTGTGCGAAAGATCAAAAAAAAGTCGATTCTTCGTTTAGAATCGACTTATATACATACGCTAAAAAAGGTTTGTCCCGCAAAAAATCGTCGTTTTAATGCGGTATTGCAATTTCCGTTCTTCTTTTAATAAGATGGAAAGGAAGTACTGCTTTTTAACATCATTTTGATTTTGGCTCGGCCTTCTCTTGAGCATCTTCTGCTTTAGATGTAATCTGACCTTTCAGTTTATCAAAACCATCGGTCACCGAATTAGCGACATTACTTGCCGTCTCTTTAACACTCGCAGAAGCACTGTTGAACTGATCCTTCACGGCGTCACTAAGTTCTCCATATTTATTCTTTGCCTGATCCTTTAAATCATCTGACTTTTTCTTTATTTTCTTTCTTGTTTCCTCTCCACTTTCTGGAGCAAATAATAGTCCTACAAGTGCTCCAAGAGCTGCACCTGCCAGCATTCCAAGAACTAAGCCTGATTTATTATCTTTGTTGTTGAACATGGTAGTTTTATATTAAGTGGTTTGTAATTAATTCTATACAGTCAAAAAATACAATTAACATACCAACTTAACCAGTCTTCGAAATAAAAACTAAGTTTAGGTAATAATCGGAATCGTTAACCGTACTTAGACCTGTCACTTCATAGATTCTTTGATTCCCAAAATAGAATGGCGTTTAAGCTTCCCTTCGTTTAATTTGTGCCTGAATATTGTTTATCAGCAATATTTAGGAAGTTTATAAGTTATTAAATTATGATATTAACATCCATTTATTTAAACTTGTCCTATATCAGTTATTACAGACTAACCGAAGTTTATGGTAATTATTAACAATTTTGAAGAATATAAGGCCTACGAGGGCAAACTCATCGGGGTTTCCAATTGGCATGTAATTAATCAACAGCAGATCAATCTGTTTGCGGATGCGACGCACGATCATCAATGGATACATGTCGACAAAAAAAAAGCCGAAGAGGAAGGTCCCTTTTCTTCAACTATTGCACATGGGTATCTGACCCTATCATTAATTCCTTACTTATGGAAGCAGATTGCAGATGTTAGAAACGTGAAAATGGAAATCAATTATGGAATAGAAAATTTCAGATTTGGACAAGCTGTCCCTGTAGATAGTGAAGTTCAACTCCAAGCAACCGCAAAATCCATCTGCAACCTTCGCGGAACAATAAAAGTGACTATTGAGGCTAAACTTGTTATCAAGAATCAAATTAAGCCAGCTTATATCGGGGATGTAGTATTCCTCTATCATTTCAATACCTAAACTCGGTATATTTCATTATCAGCAACGCTATCAAGAACGCCCTTACCTAAGTGTAAAAATTACAACAAAATGCAAGGGCCGCCATTTTAGAACGCTCTCCTTTTATACATTTCCGATAATCTTTTATGGTCTCTTATCGACAATTTATCAATTACTTCCCGACAATCACTTTTCGATGTTCAGTTCCCCATTCGGCCAGGGTATTGATGATTTTTTTAGCGTCAAGCCGCATTCTGTTAGTTGATATTGAACCGTTACGGGTTGCGTGTCGAGAACTATCCACAGTTGCAGCTAGCGGAAACAAAGTGGATGTGCTTGTACTGAATGCGTGAATAGCAAAGCAATATTCAATTGAAGATACAACCGAAGAGGTTTTTGACGACCTTTACAACATCAATGTCAAAGGACTATTCTTTACTTTGCAAAAATTAATCCCTCATTTATCAGAAGGAGCTTCCATTGTTCTTATCTCATCTGGAGTCTCTGTGAGCGGGTATGCACAAATGGGGGCTTATGCAGCTACTGAACTGGCAGAATCTTGGAATTAACATTTGAAACGCCACAAGGAAGCAGTCCGTCGATTAGATCTCTCAGCGCTCCTCTATCAATTTCTGGTCGGAAATGTTCATCTCCGAATACGGGGGCTTCGTCTCGCTGACTCTCATCCATCAGCATATTTCCCTGCGGATCAAGCAGACGGTATTTGTGTCGCCTCCATCGCTTTAAGACCTGAATCAAAGTGGTAAGGATAAGACGCCGCCGACCGACAGTGAAGAAATGTATATTTCCGCAGAGCTATATTTCGCGAAGGTCTCGAGAAATTGGAACGGAGGTATTTTAATGAAATCGGAGCATTGAAAAACGTCTGGAGAGAGACTACAATATACTAATCTTTGAGGTGGAAAGTTAAATGAGCTGTTAAGATATAATCCTCATTTTGCTTTAATTTTATCTCTATGCTTTAGACCAAATTTAATTAAAGCATTGGCAACTTTCTCCGTTTCTTTAGCATAGGCGGTAAGCGCATAAGAAACGGTCACAGGTTTGGTATCATTAACTGTTCTACTAATCAGTAAATTGTCTTCTAATTCCTGAAGTTCCTTGGATAGAACTTTTGGGGATATTCCCTGAGCCATCTCTTGCAGATCTTTAAACCGCATTGTGCCGTGTTGCTGCAAATTGTGCAGGATACAAAATTTCCATTTGCCACTGAGCAATTCAATGCCATCTTTTAATGCCAATATCGTTTCTTTATCAATATTTTTATTGCTCATATGATAGTTACTTTCCTAAAGGTAATGAATAGTAAATATATATTGAATATCCAATAGTTTTGTTGAACAGAAATTTAAGGAAAATCATTATGAAAGTAACAGTAATCGCAAATATTTCAGCTAATGGAAGAATTTTGATATCCGATAATCCACATCATAAGCTGCCACCGGAAGCAATGGAATTTTACGTACAATTTGTAAGGCAGGTTGGAAATGTAGTGATAGGATTGAAAACATTTGAAAATTTTCTAAATTTTCCAGATCCGGTAAAAGATCATTTTAAGGGAATAGAAATCATCATATTGGCCGATAAACCTTATACGGCTGATGGTTACAAGACTTTAGCAAGTCCTGAGGAGGCAATTGCATATATGTCTGCAAAAGGAGTGCGGGAAATAGCCGTTGGAGGCGGAGCAGGTACTTTCAACGCTTTTTTGGACAAGAATTTGGTTACCGATATTTATTTTAACGTCAGCCCTATAATCACTGGAGCTGGAGCAATTTTAGCAAACAATAAGGAGTTAAGTTCAAAGTTCAAGTACAAAGGACAGGCGCTTAAAAAAGGTTTTCTTCAATTGCATCTAACTAAAGAATACTAAATAACGACAAACCAAAAATGTATTTCAAAAATAGTTGAATGACGGAAACAAATCCGCTAAAATTATTTCTTTCGGATCTATATCAACGATGTATGTCTCCTTCAATTCTATCTTCGAAACGCTATGTGCCGCAGCATTTTGTGCAAAGAAGACCGTATAAAATCCGACCAATAGTTATAACAAAATGGAAACTTCATATAAGAAGTTTTATAGAAATTAAATCTACTTAATTTATCCGTCGCTTCCAACTGTAGTCAAACAAACAGCTTTCGCACCTAACAAAGAAATAATTGGTGTATATTTTAATGTTGTATTAGCTCTAAACTTACCAAAGTTCCATTATCCAATAGAAGATTAAAACTTTAATAAATCGTTGACGTTTTTGACCAATGTCAACGACTGTATCCTAATATAAAGTGCATCTTTGACGTATAAAATAATAAGCGATGAGAGAGCAACTATTACAATTGTTACGTGAGAAAGCGTTGTTAACCGAACAGCAATTAGCAGAGGCCCTAACTTATTTTAAACATCAATCGATAAAGAAAAATAACCATCTGCTCAACGAAGGTTCCATTGCAGACTATCTTTTCTTTGTCGGTAAGGGCTGTTTGCGCCTATATTTTCGCAATGACGAACTATCAACGGCAACCCGATTCATGGCTTTTGAGCATACTTTTCTAACCTCTATCGTTAGTTTTATCTCAAGACAGCCCGCTACAGAATTTATCCAAGCAGTAGAAGATACGGAGGTGCTCAGCATCAGCAACACTGATTTTACCTTTTTGAGGGAAAACATGCCTGGCTGGGACAATTTTTATATCTACATTCTCGAATATGGATTAACTGTCATAAATAATAAACTCAGCAGCTTATTAACTCAAACCGCTAAAGAACGCTATCGCGATCTACTGAAAAATAATCCTGAGCTCATACAGCGTTTGTCTAATGTCAACCTTGCGGCTTATCTGGCCATATCGCCTGAAACACTAAGTAGACTAAAATCTACTATATAACTAATAAAAAATGAGAAGCGATGAAGTAAAGAAGGGATACCAACGTACTCCCCATAGAGCCCTATTTCGGGCCACAGGCATAAATGATAACGATTTCGATAAGCCTTTTATTGGAGTAGCAAATTCCTTTATCGAAATTATACCCGGACATTTTTTTCTGAATAAGGTTGCTGAGATCATTAAAGAAGAAATCAAGGCAAACGGATGTATTCCTTTTGAATTCAATACGATAGGTATTGACGATGGTATTGCTATGGGACACGATGGTATGCTTTACTCGCTCCCCAGCCGAGAATTAATTGCCAACTCAATTGAAAGCGTCATGAATGCACACAAATTGGATGCGATGATAGCTATCCCTAACTGCGATAAGATTGTACCCGGGATGATTATGGGTGCGCTACGTGTAGATGTGCCTACAATTTTTGTAAGTGGAGGACCCATGCGAAAAGGATATACCAAAGATGGTACTGCCATTGACCTGTCTACAGCTTTCGAGGCTGTGGGCAAACACGAAGCGGGCTTAATCAGTGACGATGAACTCAAAGACATCGAGTGTAACGCATGCCCCAGTGGTGGTAGTTGCTCGGGTATGTTTACAGCAAATTCCATGAACACGCTGATGGAAGCTATGGGTATAGCACTACCTGGTAATGGAACCATATTGGCGTTAACACCCGAGCGTGAAAATCTATATCGGGAATCAGCCAGAAGGATCTGTGAAATCGCCAAAGACGATCAGCTTTCCAAACAATTCAAACTTAAAAACATCATTAATGCAAAAGCCATCCAGAATGCTTTTGCAGTGGATATGGCTATGGGTGGTAGTACCAATACTGTTCTTCATATGCTTGCTATAGCTCACGAAGCAGATGTAGATTTTCAGCTTAGGGACATTAATTCAATATCGGATCAAGTAGCTCACATCGCAAAAATATCGCCCAGTTTAAGCACCGTTCACATGGAAGACGTCCATCGCGCCGGGGGCGTAAATGCTGTAATGAACGAAATGACCAAGCGCAGCAACCATGTCCTCCTGGATAATATAACGGTCGGTGGCGAAATGCTATTTGAAAAGATAGCAAATGCAGCGATCAAAGATCCAACAATCATACATACGATAAACAATCCATACAGTCCTGTCGGAGGATTGGCGATTCTATTTGGAAATCTGGCAGAGCAGGGAGCTGTGGTAAAATCCGCAGGAATCACGGGCGAAAAGAAATTTAGCGGGACTGCAGTTTGCTATGATAGCCAACAAGATGCCATAGTAGGCATCCTTGCCGGTGAGATCAAAGCTGGCGATGTTGTGGTGATCCGTTACGAAGGTCCCAAAGGTGGGCCGGGGATGCAGGAAATGTTGACACCTACAAGCCTGATCATGGGAATGGGATTGGGTAGTTCGGTAGCCTTGATAACAGATGGGCGATTCAGCGGAGCTACTCGCGGAATAGCTATAGGACATGTCTCCCCTGAGGCTGCTGAAGGTGGATTAATTGGATTACTAAAAAACAGAGATCACATCGTTATTGATATTGACCAACATATGCTTTCAGCTGACATTAGCGAAGATGAGATACAATTGCGAAGAAATAACTTTATTCCGATCAGAAAAAAACTAAATTCTAAATGGTTGAGTCAATATCGGCAACTTGTTAGCAATGCTAGCAGTGGTGCTATATTAAATTGTGATTTTTGAAAATAAAATCGTCTCAGCTTAGCGAATTGACGTGATAGCCAAATTCTAATGATTTAGGCAAATAAGGAAGTACCCCCAAAAAAACTATTAAATTAAAAGTTCAAGTTGCAACGCGTCAACTTGGACTTTTAACAACTTTCTACTCCTTTCTGGAGACTTGTAGTCCGATTGATAAAAACTTCTTGAATACAATAGATTAAACCCATAAAAACAGATATGCGTTGTTTAACGAGATGCGGAGTATATATGACATCTTCATTGACTGTCTTTCGGTTGATGCCCCACAACCTAGCGATGGAGCGATTACTCTCCCCACGGGCTTTTAATTGAATTACATTTATTTGAAAAAAAGTCCAGCTATAAGTAACATAACTGAACTCCGTAGTTTTTATTTATACACTTAGTGGGACAGTCCCGACCGGTACACAATTCTATAACCTCTTCTCATTATAAACCGCGTTTGACATTTTGAAACTTTACCTCCGTCAATTTGCTGATTAATAATAAAAACTTGTCTCAAATAGATAGAATTTCGTATCCTTCCACCCCAATGTTGATCAATTATTGTAAAAACAAAGTAATCATCGAACCATTAAAAACAACCAAATATCACTTTTTAGTGGTCGTTTTATTCATAATATTCGATCTTTCTTTTTATTAAAATTCCACCTTCAAATTCGTCTTTAGGATTTCTTTTAATAACCAGCTTTTGTTCAACCCAATTTTCATAATTATCATAAATATATGAATAGGTTGATGATTGTATGGTAGGGCTTTCTTCAGATCTGCTTTTTTCTTCTTCTATTTCGCCATGTGAATTGTATTTATAATTTTTTGTTTCTTTAAAATAAGAAGAATTTAGCTCGATTGGTTTATTTGAATTGTCATATCTGATATCGACAACCCCTGATATATTGCCATCAAAATTGTCAGTTTTTTCCTGAATCATATTTTTATTCCGATCATATATTTTAGTGACAATAGAAACTAACAAAAAGTCTTTTTTTGTTTCGTCGTATTCATAACGTTTTATTGTTTCGTCATTTTCATTATAAAAATAATCCGTGTATGCGCTAAATTGATTCAGACTTAACCTATTGCCCTCGTACCGGTTTTCAATCTTTTTTGTCAATTGTTTTTGTTCATTATAAGAGAACAAAATCTCCCCATATTTATCTCCTGTAACTGTGCCAATTAGTTCTATTTTGCAGAGTTTGCCTTTTTCATAGATATATCTTTCATTTAAATTGTAATTATTTTTATTCTTGCTTTTGTCAAACTCTACGATATAGATAGTTGAAACGGTACCATCTAAATTGTACTCTTTATATTGATCCAGTCCTTGCATGTCGCTTCTGCTAATAGGCCGCCCCGCTATTCCATGGTAGGTTATTTCCTCTGTTTTTATCTGGGGTTTAGTTTTGTGTGAGTCTTGTCCAAAAGCAAAAACGCACAGTAAGAACATTGACATAAATGCTGTTATTTTTTTTCTCATATCGTATTTTTTATGACCTATCCCCACATATATAGCCTCGCCAAATAGTACACCAAAGCTTAATTCACCATTTTTAAAATAGCGCGAGCTCGCTACCGAAATTCAATTACTGGACTCAACCTTACTTATGTAAATATACGGCCGGTCTTTTTGGTATGAAAGGCTATTTTATAATTCGTAAAGCTGTATTTATTATCCGCTATCATTTTTCAATTATCGGGATAGAATCATGGTATAATACTTCTCACTGGGACAAGATTAATAACTAAACTTATTATGCAGAGCACCGATTTGTAGAGAAAAGATGAGACCGGCTGGAATCTGTTGTGACATTGTCTTAAAAACGAATTGCCACGTTGATTTAGAGAAAAATGAAAAAGATATCTTTTAGAAACTGGGGCTTAATCGTGGATGATAAAATTAACGAGAATAATTTACGAAAAACCAGCTTTTGGAGGAAGTGATGCCTGTGGAATGTTCGTTTTTAGCTAGCAATCGTTCGGTATCGAACAGGGTTATTAACTCAAAGTTTTTATTTTCAGGAGGATAGCATTTTGGCAAGTACCTTGTTAACCACTAATTATGAATAAAACAGTATTTAACTAAAGACCTCCAATGAAACCATTATTTAACCTTCTTCTGTTCATATTTTTGACAGGCAGTGCATTTGCACAAACAAACTCGACGACATGGAATAAGTTCCTATCAGACTTTAAGAAATTAGAACGGGATTATAATACCTATTATCCGGCAAAGGATTATCAAAAAGCCACAAAAGTATTAAATGCCATATCGGCCAAAATGGACAGCTTACAGCTATCTGAAAAAGAAAAGCAGGAATATCAAACTACGATAGGTGAAATCAATGCGAATATAAACTACAACCTTGCTTGTTTACAATCATTACTCAATCAAAAAAAACAAGCAGTTTCAAGTTTTGAAAAGGCAGTTTTGTGGGGATATACCGACTATCGTAATGCTTTAAATGATCAAGATCTAGATAATATTCGTAAGGAAAGTAAATTTTTAAAAGCATTAGTCCAACTGAAGCAGTACGATAAATTAACCCTATTGCAGCAATCTGGAGGATACATTTCAGCAAATAGTGACTCTTTGCCGGTATTTACCTACGAGGTAACGAGCAATCGAAATTTATTAGCGGTAAAAAATTTTTTCAATCTGGACTCGATAGCTGGTAAGGGCGACGAAATCTCCAAAATCTGTAATATCATGTTTTTTGTCGCAAATAATATTAAATATGACGGCAGCAATTGGGCACTATGTGAGTTTGACGCGATCGATTTTTACAACTATCACAAGGCAACAGGAAAAGGTATCAACTGTCGGCACAAAGCGATGACGTTAAATGAAATGTATCTTGCTATGGGATTTAAGTCTCGTTATGTTACATGCATGCCAAAAGACGATAAAGATACTGACTGCCATGTGATCAATAGCGTATATGCTGAAACTCTAAAAAAATGGCTGTGGATGGATCCTTCCCATGGTACATTTGTGATGGACGACAACAACAATTTACTGAGCATTGAAGAAGTTAGGGAGCGTTTAAAAAATAATCAATCGCTCAAGCTAAACGCAGAGTCCAAAGTAAATAAACTTTGGTACCTGGATTATTATATGGCAAAGAATTTATACTGGATTCAATGCACGAATAAAAGCCAGTTTAACACAGAAAGTAGATATAGGCCCGTAGCCCCTGATCTGCAGTACATTTCTTTAGTTCCAAGTGGGTTTGACAAAAGCAATAACAAATATTTAAAAAACAACGTGATTACGTTTGATCCTGCCTACTTCTGGATTTCCCCTGAAACAAATACAACACAATAAAATTGTATCGGCAGGCATGACCTGCCGCTTTTAGTTAGACTGTCAAAGGTGGAGTTGCGGACTTCCAGCTACGTCTCCCAGCATCGTAAATCTAGCCACTTATCGTGCTGTCAGGCTCGGAATTATTTTGCTGGACAGGCTCCCGGGGAGTTAAAAAAAAAGTATACTAAAAAAATGAAGCCTAGATCTTCGTAAAAGTTTTATAAACAAGAATGGTATGAGTAAGATGAAAGGCTAAAAATAAGGCAGAAGCAATGATAAAAATCCATTTCTTGAATGGCAGGTTAAAATTAAAGGTATCTCCTATCAGTGAAATTCCTAAAAGCCATACCAAAGGTGTGTAAGCGGGAGCAGAAAAACCAAGGAGGCTATTGCTCCAAATGCTTTTAGAAAATAAAATTAATAAAACCCACGAAAGCATGTACAGCAATAATCCTGTAAGATAAATGCTGAAGCCGACTTTTTGCCTTTTTGTACGCAGCTGCAGAGGCATCAAAAATGAAATTACAACTATAAACAGCCTAAAAATATTCTCACCGTACGTTAACACGTCCGGAATATTAGCAGAAAATATTTCGGCCTGGTAATTGGCAGGCAACTTATTGCTTAATAAAATATTCCAAATAATGATCGGCAACATCAATATGAAGCAGTTCAAATAATAGCTTTTATAACTCATACTATAGATTTTTTGGTTGGTTTAGTATTCCCCCGCTCTGTTTTTAATTTTGATAGCAAATCTAACCTCTCTTAGATAATCTCAACTTTATGATCATTTAAAAGGAGTTACACTGATTTCAATCATCAGATTTTCAAAATAAAAATAGAATCCAAATGAATCCCTGATTTTCTTTGGTGCGCTTTCAAATTTCAAACCGCTGTCGTTTATTAATTTCTGATATACCTCGTGAACAGCTTTCTCATCTTTTTGATAAAATCCAATATGGAAATTCGCTGGATACTTATGTCTATTTTCCTCGTTGTTCAATTGCTGCCCCCAAAGGACTAAAGCAAAATTATTGCTACTTTCAAGCACTGCCATTTTGCTGTTTCTGTTTATAATTAAATTAAAACCCAAATTTTGCGTAAATAGGTCTACGGCTTTATCTACCTCTTTTACGACCAGGTTGATGTGATTTAGATGCATTTTTTCTTCTTTTATTTAATACAAAATTATGCATCAGGAATCAGGTTCAATTGGATAAATCGGTCGTTTTCATTTTTGCTTAAAATAGTTGGCGTTACTCCGGCATATTTTTTTACTTCACGGATAAAGTGAGATTGGTCGCCATAGTTCAGTTCTGGATAGAAGTTTTCTTCTTTCAGTTGTTTTAATGAATTTGAAAAACGTACAATGTTAACATATGATTTTAGCGTAAGCCCAAGCCAATTCTGGAAATAGCGGTTAATCTGCCTGCTACTCCAACATATTTTACCCGCCAGTTCTTTTACTGTAATTTCTCCCCTAGATTTACTGATAAGCTCAAACAACTTCTGTTTCATTCCATCCATTTGTTTTTTATACTTTGAAGAAATAGTATAACAGGCCTTTTTATAAAAACACTCGAAGTCAATGAGGTCATCTTTTGAAAATCCCCAATAATCATCTGGCAACGTTTTTTTTGTATTTTTTAGATCCGAAAAAGAGTGATTAAAAATATATTCCGCAGCAGTTGGATAAAAGCTAATGGCGAACATCCGAGATTTCGGGAATGGTGGCTTTATAACAGGTTCTGTACAGACTCCACAAATAAAAATCTCAAAAGCTCCTTTTTCATCTATAAAAAGAAATAAGTCTATTTTGCCGTCTGGAACAATAATTCCTTCTCTATTCTCATCAGAATTATTTATTACCATCCAGATACTCTCAACGATGTGTTCAAGTGAGTGCCACGGCTTAAGTGAGATATATTCTAATTGATTATTTTGAAAATTCATCGTTAAGCAGCTCTGAAATTGATATTTACAAATGTATCATTTTAAATAATTCGCTGTTCATTCTACTTAGCATAATCTCATCGCTCAAAGCAGCGGATTGGCCGTCGGTATTGATTTTCTGTCCATGGCATTATGGTCTCGATAATAAGTAGGTTCTTCGTTAACCAATTGAAGCTTCCCTTCATTCAAGAAAAATGTAATGCCCCCACTTTACCTTGAAGTACTTACCTTCCATGAACCGGATGCTGTTTTAATTTTATCTATGGAAGATTTGCTAGCCCCAGCGGTTTTTAAATTCTTTTCTTTTTTCATATCCAATGCTGTTCTTATTTGATCCATCAGGGGTGAACAAAGCCAAAGTCTGAAAGGTTTGGTAGGTATTTATATTTGCAAAAATTACCACCATTTCTGCGCTATGGGCTTGAAGATGATGTTTTGATAGCGTGTTAAAAGGGCTTGTATGTGATTATTCTGGTTGAATAATCACAAAGTGTACAAACTCAAATTCATTTTTTATATCCTCACGAATCCGGCGTATCGCCTCGATGATCTCCTCTGTGTCAAGATGATCTTCAAAATCAATAATAAGCATCAATACAACGTACTCTGGCGATTGATAAGTGGATAGTATGTTTTTAGTTTTTACAACAGCCGAATCCTTTTCAGCAAGCTGGGCGATTTTCAATCTTGTTTCTGAAGCAATTCCCTCTCCCATTAATAAGCTTCTGCTTTCTCTAGCCAATATAAAGGATACAAAAGCCAACAACAAGCCTACGATTACTGAAGCTAGGCCATCTAATTCAGGAATCTGCAAGTAATGACTTAGTCCCATTAATACCATAACGATAATTAACCCTGCCACAGCTGCACCATCTTCAAAGACCACAAGGAAGCTGGAAGGATCTTTACTCTTAATAATTGCATCCCACCAACCCATGCCATTGCGGGTTTTATTGAATTCTTTTAAAGCAATAAAAAAAGAAGTTCCCTCAAAAATTAAGGAGAGTATGAGTACAATATAATTCCAAAAAGGATCGCTCATTAATTCGGGTTCCATGATATGAGCTATACCCTGGTAAATAGATAATGCACCACCAAGCCCAAAAATCAGAATGGAAACAATAAAAGACCAAAAGTATAGTTCTTTACCATAACCAAAAGGATGAGACTGGTCGGGTGGCCTCTTACTTCTTTTTAAGCCATAAAGTATGAGCAATTGATTTGCAGTATCTACCGTTGAGTGAATACCCTCTGAAATCATGGAGGAACTATTTGTAAATGTTCCCGCGATGAATTTAGTTAATGCAATTAATACATTCGCCGCGAGTGCACTGTATATTGATTTTTTATTACTGGTTTTTAATTCCGGATTATCCATGGAAGTTTAAATGCGTTTATTTCGTATATTTTTCAATTACTTTTTTAAGATCAATACCTTTACCAAGGACAGGCTTAAAAATATCACCTTCACTATTCATCCTTTCTATGGCATTCAACAGATGAAAATCATTTATTTTCAGTCCCTTCTTAACTTCATCCCAATGAAGCGGCATGGATACCGTTGCTCCGGGCTTAGGACGGACAGCGTAGGCCGCAGCAATGGTTGCATGGGGTCTATTCTGTAAAAAATCCAGATACATTTTTCCCTTCCGATCCTTAATGGACCGTTCTAAACTGGTGAACTTGGGCAGCTCATTATGTACTAATGTGACGATCACCCTGGCAAATTCCTTGGACTGATCATAGGTGTATTTCCCCCCGAGCGGAATATAGATGTGAAGGCCAGTAGAACCGCTGGTCTTACAATAACTTGGAACACCCATATCATCTAGAATGCTCTTCGTTACCTGTGCTGCCTCAACGACCTGATTAAAGGAATTTTTATCCGGGTCTAGATCGATAATACAGAATGATGGATTTTCGGGCTTTTTGACCGTACTACTCCAGGGGTTCATCTCAATGCAGCCAAGATTGACCATGTAAAGCAGTGTCGCTTCATCTTTTCCGACCAGATAATGCTTATCCTTGTTATCTGTATCGCTATGATAAAGATATGTCTCCGCCCAGTCTGGAGCAGTATCCGTTACGTTCTTGAAATAGAAACCTTCACCTTCAATACCATCGGGAAATCTGTTCATGCTTTGGGGACGATCTTTTAAATAAGGCAATATAAATGGAGCCGCCTGATAATAATAGTTGATAAGATCTCTTTTTGTTATTCCCTCCGTGGGCCAAAAGATCTTATCAAGGTTCGTGAATTTTAACTCATGCTCATTGATCTTTTTGACCTGCGTGTTATCTTTCGGATTCAATAGGGTCTTACGCTCACCTTTACTTCGCGGAGTAATTATTTTATCTTCCATGTCATTAACTAATTCTGCTATAGGAGATTCCTCCTCCAAAATAACCTTCTTAGGACTTTTGTCCTCGCGCATTCCATCAAAAGAAGGATGCCGCATTACGCCATCACTTGTCAATTCCGTAAAACTAACCTCACAGACAAGTTCGGGTTTGAGCCATGTCACCGTGGCATGTGGTGGATTGGGTCTAAAGCGTGATGGTTTGTTTACATCTGGTTCTTCCTTGAAAGGCGTTTTAGAAATGATCAGCGGTTTAAAAAGCTGCATCATCTGCTTCTGTAGCTTTTCATTGAAACCTGTACCGACTTTACCTGTATAGACTAATTTTTTTCCTTCGTAGACACCTACAAGAATGCTACTGAATAACTTACTGGAATCATCATTCAGCGTGTATCCGCCTATCACGACCTCCTGTCTTTTATTCGCCTTGATCTTTAGCCAGTCCTTTGAACGGTTATGAACATGGTATATACTATCTTTTCGTTTGGCCATAATTCCTTCAAGGCCCAGTTTCCTGGCTTCTTCGAGGAACTGGGTTCCCGAAGTTTCAAAATGTTCACTGACTAGAATGCTTTTCCGTTCTGGTAAGATTTCCTGTAATATAGTTTTACGTTCAAGCAGCGTAAGATCCTTTAAATCATGCCCATTGTACCAGAGGATATCAAATACGTAATAAACCAGATCGCCATCTGCTTCACTGCGCCAATTTTGTAAAGACCCGAAATTGGCCTTTCCGTTTTCACCAAGCACCACTACTTCCCCATCCAATATGGCATTTAATCCTAGCTCCTTTAAATTGTCATAAATGGGATAGAATTTTTCATTAAAGCTTTTATCGTTGCGGGACTTCAATTCCACTTCCCCTTTGTTTATAAAAGCTACCGCCCGATACCCATCCCATTTTACTTCATAGATCCAGTCTTCATCATCAAAAGGCTTATCGACCAATGTGGCAAGCATGGGCTCAATGTGGGAATAGAATTTTTGCTTTGGTGTATTTTTTAAAAAATCTTGAATATCTGTTTTCTTTGAAGATTTATTTTTAGGAACTGCATCAAGCTGACCATTGATAAGCTCAGATGCTTTGGCTTTTACTGATCGTTTATCTTTAACGGTACTGTCTTTTTTAATGATACGTTCTCCATATACATGATCTGGAGATTGCTCCATCTGCGCAATGGATTTGCCAGATAGCACCGACTTATCTTTCGTCGTTATGTCTTTTTCACTGGCATATTTATCATCCAGTTTTATCAGCAGCCAGCCGTTATCTCCCCTGCCCTGGGCTTTAACAAGAGCAAATTCACCTTTGAGTTTTTTGCCATTGAGTTTGAATTTTAGCTTACCAGAATACAGCTGATGTAAAAGTTCTTTTTCTTGTTTCGGAACATCCTTAAAATCGCCCTCAGCAGGTTCATAGGTTCCTTCGTCCCAGACAATAACTGTACCGCCGCCATACTGCTCTTTTGGGATGATTCCTTCAAAATTCCGATAATCATAAGGATGGTCTTCAACCATCATGGCAAGACGTTTTACACCTGGATCAACTGAAGGCCCCTTAGGTACCGCCCAGCTTTTCAGAACACCATCCATTTCAAGACGAAAGTCATAATGCAGGTGTGAAGCATCGTGTTTCTGAACCACAAAGCGTAATTCTGTTCCACTTGGTTTCCCACCAAAGGGCTCCGGGGTTTTCTCTTCGGTACGCTTTTGCCGATATTTAACTAATCCCATAGCTGTATCTTTAGGTGATCTGTTTCTAGCTGTTTTTCCCTTTTTGGATTTATTATCGGCCATGATCGGTATTTTAAAAATTAATATATTGGTAAATAATAAAATGCATATTACACTACCAGTTAATTCGATTTTGATATAGCACAAAACTCAATATGAAATGGTTTTCTCTGATTTAGCAAATTGCTTTTTATGGCCTGATAAATATTAATCTGAACAATGCTGGCGTGCGAAAGGTTTTGCTAACAGGATTGTACCCAAACTTAGAAGAGAATATCGATTTCGTTTTTATTTGATAACAGTTAAATATATTTTATTGAACTAAAGTGGTTTGGGCTGGGTTATCTATGCAGTAACACTTAAAATTTTTATTATGGCAACTACGAAATCTGTACCGGCAAAAAATGCCACAAAAAAACCTTCTGGTAATACCGGAAAAATGAAAGACAGTGAATTCCACGAGTTTTTCGTCGATGAACTAAAAGACATTTATTGGGCCGAGAAGCACTTAGTGAAAGCTTTACCCAAAATGCAGAAAGCGGCAACTAGCGAAAAACTCGCCGCTGCTTTTGAAAAGCATACCAAGGAAACTCAGAAACATATAGAAACTCTTGAACAGGTATTTGAGCAATTGGGAGAAAAAGCTGTTGCTAAAAAATGTGACGCTATGCAGGGTCTACTTGATGAAGCCGATTCGATCATTTCTGACACAGAAAAGGATACTTTTACCAGAGACGCAGGCCTCATCCTTGCCGCACAGAAAGTAGAACACTACGAGATCGCCACTTACGGTACTCTTCGCACATTTGCAGAAACGATGGGACACGACGATGTAGCTTCACTGCTCCAAAAAACCTTAGACAATGAGAAGGATACCGACGAAGCATTAACAGGGATAGCAGGCGGTTTCGTAAACGACAAGGCTGCCCAAGAATAGTTGAAATACAGCAAAAACCTTGGACACCAGCTAAAGGCTTTTTACGAAAACAATGCGAGGTATATAGTTGTTATTTATATTCTCAACTATATTAAGTAAAATTCATGTATGAAGGTCGGACTTGATAATCCGACCTTCATTAATTTTTAGCAAAAGCCGAAAATTAGACTTCCCAAAATGAACCGCCTTTAAGACTCGTCTTTAGTGTTCTTCACAAGACTTATTCCTGATGAGAAGAAAATAAGCGCCAAAATGCCGACTACTGCCAAATTCGTATAGGCATTACTTTTCATGATCAGTTCATAGCCGGTATAGATTAGCCCTACAATACCCAATACTGTGAGAATAGTTCCAAATATTCTTTTTACGTTCATGATGAATATATTATTTTTTTGAATCCTTTTTGCCTGAAAATTTTTCTATTTCACCCTCAAGCTCCTGCTTTTAATTACTGATATAACACGTCTCAAAAACAAATAGATTGCTTTTGCAAAATAAATTATTGGATCGCCAAAAAAACAAAAATGGCATACGACTGTTAGAATTATCGCAGATCAAAATTTCAAAATTTATGATCTGAGATAAGATCACTATAACTTTAACTTTCAATTTGTAAGATTATGAATGGTATTATTTTTCATGGTACTGAGATTCATTATGGCGGCATAGCTGAGTTCTTATTTAGCCCGGAAATTGGTTATAATGCGATGCCAGCAATTATCGAATTCCTCGGAGGCGAAAAAGCCTACGCCGAAATTATCCACGCTCTTCCTTCAGAAATCACGATTACGGTGGGTGAACATTCAACCGATAAGGAAGAGAAAGTCCCCCAGGAAACTTGGATACTTCGCTATGATAAAAAAGAGGACAATTGGAAAATAGTCGAAAAGTTGCAGCCGGGATGAACCTTCGTCGGAGTGCAGTCATGTTCAGTTGATGACCATACGATTTCCGCAAAGGAACTATTGTTTTGAAAGTATACGAAAGAAAGGCTGACTTTAAAAAGTCAGCCTTTCGCAAAAATCAAACTAAACTGAAACGTTAGCTCTTGTTTTATTTGTTGGGATTGTCAATTTAACCGGTAGACCTTAAGCTGTTTTTGCAGCTTTTTTCTTACCATATGGATTCTCGTTTTTATTGTACCTTCTGGCATATCAAAATAGGATGCAATTTCATGGTATTTATAACCATCTAAAAACAAACGGAAAATTTCATAGTTTTCTGCCGTTAAGCTGTTCATCGCACGCTCGATATCTTCGGCCATAAACTTATTGATCCCTTTGTTGAGTTCTATTGTATTTGTACTTTCCAAGACCACATATTGATCTTGAATTTCGGTGGTACGCTTTGCTTTTCTATACTTATTGATGTAAGTATGTTTCATAATTACATATAACCAGCTCATTAGCTTCGGATGCTGAACAAAATTGTCTATGGACTTCAATGCGCGTATCCACGTTTCTTGGATCAGGTCTTCCTTTTCATCCGGATCAGCTGTAAATTTAGCAGCAAAATGATTAAGTAAACTTCTTTTTTCGGTGATGAGTACATTTAAATTGTGGTTGTTCATAACTTATCCTCTTTCTTTATTCAACTGATTGTCTAAAATGATTTTACAAGAAAAGGATAACAAGAAGAGTGCTAATTTTGAGGGCCAATTTGCATGTAAAATAAATAGCATTGTTAGTGGTAAAAATACGTTGTCCTTATTTACAAAGCCTATTAAGCAAATTTTAATGGATTTTTGCCCTTAATTTTAAATACAGATAAAAAAATAAGCAAATAATAAAAAAAGACAATAGGGTATTTATATATAGGGAAATGTTATAAATACGTTTATTCTAAAGTGTTATTTGCAAACCAGTTTGCTAGTCAGTCGCTAAAAACTGTACACTTTATTGATAACTAACAACTAACGTTTAAATTTTATCCATTCAAACCATAATCCATCGAAGGCTGTTCTACTGCAAAAACAAATATATTATGGGAAATTTATTATATATCATTGCTGTTATTTTAGTCATTATTTGGGCGTTTAGTTTCTTTGGAGGTTATGCTACAGGGAATATAATTCACGTTTTATTAGTTATCGCCATTATTGTCGTTCTGTTACGTGTAATCCGAGGGGCTGCTTAACGCGATATAAAAATCTGATGCATGGTATATAAAAATTTTTATATACCATGCATCTACAGAGAAATATAGACCTGACCTGACCAAGGCTTTAGCGATGCCACAGTGTTTTGAGCATAATCAGTATTAAACAAAACCGCGGCATCCATTTCATTCGTATTAAATATCATTTTCCATTGCAGATCCTCAGGCAGCGTTACCTGTTGTACAGCGGCAGAAAAATTCATCATTACAAATAGAGAACTTTCATTTTTTTTCATCGCTAAAATAAGTACTTTTTGATCCGGGAGACATTTGGCTGTCATTTCATCGCGCTGTATATTTTTCAGCACAGGATTGGTTTTACGGAATGCTATCAGGGATCTATAATAAGATAAATAGTGCTGATAGACTTCACTATCCTGTTCGTCCCAATTCAAAACGGTATTCCTAAATATCGTCTCGTCCTGCGGATCGAGAAATTCTGAATCTTCAAAAAAATCTTCAAACTCTTTTTTTCGTCCCTGTCTCACCTGCTCTACAAGTTTGGGGTCACTATGACTGGTAAAATAGGGAAAAGCTCGTTTTGTACCCCATTCTTCTCCCATGAACAGTAAAGGAAGATATGGAGATATGAACACGGCAAAAGCCATAAGTCGCGTTATTTCTACAGGATAGAGTGAAGCCGCGCGATCGCCCATCATCCTATTGCCGATTTGATCATGATTCTGACAGAAAACTATAAAATGATCCCCTTTGATACCGAGAGTGTCCGTTCCAAAGAATTTTTCCCGATGGGGAGAATAGTTGCCATCGAATACATATGCTTTTTCATAAGCTTTTACGAGATCGGCCAATCCATTAAATTCCTCATAGTACCCCTTTTTTGGTTCGCCCACGCTTACTCTTAAAGCATGGTGGAATTCATCGAGCCATTGTGCATCCATCCCAAAACCATTTTTCGCCAATGGGTCTAAAAATCGTCTATCGTTGAGATCGCATTCAATAAATAGAAAATGGTTTTTTCCGGATTTAGCGATAATTTCATCCGTTTCCTTACGAATTTGCTGAAGGATATGAACAGCGTTAAAATCCTTGATTGCATGTACCGCATCCAAACGCAGCGCATCGATATGAAAGTCTTCAAACCACATGCGTACATTGTTCAGTACCAAATCCCGCTGTCCATGACAATAGCTATCGTCATAATTCAGCGCATTACCCCAGGGCGTATGGTATTTGTCGGTAAAATATGGGCCATAATTCGAGAAATAGTTTCCCTCTGGCCCGAGGTGATTATAGACGACATCCAAAATTACCGCA
Source organism: Sphingobacterium sp. UBA1897 (assembly GCF_002337775.1). Taxonomy (NCBI): domain Bacteria; kingdom Pseudomonadati; phylum Bacteroidota; class Sphingobacteriia; order Sphingobacteriales; family Sphingobacteriaceae; genus Sphingobacterium; species Sphingobacterium sp. UBA1897. Next base: position 9,508 of record NZ_DDGR01000009.1, on the reverse strand, counting down.
ATATTGGCCTCATGACAGGAATTCACAAGCCTTTGGAATTCCGAAGCGCCACCATAGGAATGCTGCACTGCAAAAGGAAAAACACCATCATATCCCCAATTTCTCTCACCAGGAAACTGTGCAACAGGCATAATTTCAATAGCAGTGATACCCAAATCTTTCAGATAGGGAATCTTTTTGATAACACCATCAAAATCATGGGATAAGGTAAATGTTCCTACATGAAGCTCGTAAATAATAAAATCAGACAATGCTGGAGGCCGATAGTCTTTATCGGTCCAAGAAAAAGTGAGATCAACGATTTTTGAGGGACCATGTACACCTTCTGGCTGGGAGAGCGAAATCGGATCCGGCAATTCGTTGCCATCGACACTGATCCAGTATAAATCTCCAGCTGCTAATAAATCAGTCTCTGCGTGCCAATAACCATATTGTTGGGGCTTAAGCGCGATCTCCATATCTTTTTGATAAAATCGGCAAAGCACATTCTTTGCCATTGGTGCCCATACGCGAATCTGCCAAAGGTCACCATTGCGACGAATACCCAATTGTTGAATTCCTGTCTTGCTCATATATATCCCCACTTTATTGTGACTGAAATAAAAGTATAGAACGTGAGGGCACTAAAATAGCATCTCCTGCTGAATAGTTTCCAAAGCTTTCTATCGTATCATTATTCGTATCTAAGATCTTAAACCAACCAGCCCCATAATTTTCACCGGGGAGCGTGTAGGTTACATCTTCCCAATACGCATTAAATAACAGGTAAAAATTAGCATCCACGATTTTCTTTCCATCGGTATCTACTGATCTAATTCCCGCACCGTTTAAAAACACAGCGAGTGAGCGCGCATAGTCTTCCTGCCAGTGATGATCATCCATCTCAGATGCATCTGGAAGAAACCATACGATATCTTCAACACCTGTACCGCGGATAGGCAATCCTTGAAACCATTTGCGACGACAGAATACCGGATGTTCTCGCCTAAAATGGATCAATTTTTTAGTGAAGTCCAATAAAGATACGTCCACATTGTCCCAGTTGAGCCATGAAATCTCATTGTCCTGACAATAGGCGTTATTATTGCCCTGCTGTGTTCGCCCATGTTCATCGCCAGCGACAAGCATAGGTACTCCCTGGGAAAGAAATAATGTGACGAGCATGTTTCTTTTTTGTTTTTCTCTTAGGTTATTTACCGTAGAATCATCTGTAGGTCCTTCTGCCCCACAGTTCCAGGAGCGGTTGTGGCTTTCTCCATCTTTATTATCCTCACCATTAGCTTCATTGTGCTTTTCGTTGTACGATACCAGATCGTGGAGCGTAAATCCGTCATGAGCAGTAATGAAATTTATACTGGCGGAAGGTGTACGATTGTCTCCCCGGTATAAATCGGACGATCCAGTCAGGCGATTAGCAAATTCAGCGATCATACTGTCCACTCCAATCCAATAATCGCGGATACAGTCACGATACTTTCCATTCCATTCGGCCCAACCGGCGGGGAACTCGCCGACCTGATACCCTCCTTCTCCAATATCCCATGGTTCGGCAATTAGTTTAACCTGTGAGATCACGGGATCCTGATGGATAACGTCAAAGAAAGAGCTCAATTTATCTACGTCATGGAGCTCCCGCGCTAATGCTGATGCCAGATCAAAACGGAATCCATCAACGTGCATTTCCTGCACCCAATAGCGTAAACTATCCATGATCAACCGTAGCACGTTAGGCTGGCGGGTATTCAATGTATTGCCTGTTCCAGTAAAATCCATATAATAACGTGGATCTTCAGCCAAACGATAAAATGAAGCATTGTCAATTCCTCTAAAAGAGAGTGTTGGTCCCATTTCATTCCCTTCGCCTGTATGATTGTAAACGACATCAAGGATAACTTCTATCCCCGCACTATGAAGTGCTTTTACCATTTCCTTGAATTCCACGACCTGTTCTCCATGGGTACCCGAAGCAGAATAGCGTACATCAGGGGCAAAAAAACCAACACTGTTATATCCCCAATAGTTAGTTAGTCCTTTATCCTGTAGGTGACGGTCTGTAATAAAATGGTGTATAGGCAATAATTCAATTGCAGTGATCCCCAATTCCTTTAAGTAATTTATGGTGACAGGATGCGCCAAGGCAGCGTAGGTTCCTCTTATTTCTTCGGGAATCTCCGGATGAGTTGCTGTAAAACCTTTTACATGTGTTTCATAAATCACACTTTGGTGCATGGGTACACGCGGAGGATGGTCGTCCCCCCAATCAAAATGACCGTCTATAACCACGGATTTCGGGACGAAAGGAGCGCTATCAGTTGTATCCAAACTCAAATCGTCCTCTCCTATATTGTACGCAAATAAAGCATCATTCCATTGTACGACACCCGAAATTGCTTTTGCATAGGGATCAATCAGTAATTTATGCGGGTTGAAACGATGCCCCTGGGCCGGATCGTAAGGACCGTGCACACGATAGCCATACAGTTGTCCTGGTTTAATTCCCGAAACATAAATATGCCAAACTTGATGCGTCTTCTCCGTTATTTTAAATTTCTCGATTTCTTGTTGGTTCGAACTATCATAGAGATAAAGTTCGACAGCCTCGGCATTTTCGGAGAAAAGGGCAAAGTTAACCCCTTCTCCATCGTAAGTTGCGCCTAAAGGATAAGGGCTTCCAGTATTGATTTTTGTTTCCATCTTTATGTTTAACGGTTGTATAATTTTGTATAGTCATTTAATCTTGCCTGAAGTTTTGGAGAAAAAGCTCTTTTATGCATGCGCCACAGCCAATTTCCGGTCGTACTGGCAGGTCGGTTCATACGACATGATCCATCAAGATTGAGAATATCTTGCATCGCAACAATGACTGTATCTGCGACAGAGGTGTAAAGTGATCGTATAAGGACCTCATTTACATTTCCACTGTCAACAATTTGTCCAAAATACCTATTGATATTTATTTTACTCGATGATTTAAGATCTTCACGATACCAAGAAAGTGTCGTATTATTATCGTGTGTTCCAGGATAGGCAACAGAATTTCTGCAATAATGATGTGGAATATGGGGTGAATGTGCCATATCGTTATCAAAAGCGAACTGTAAAACCGCCATGCCCGGAAAGTTGTATTGATCGCGCAGATCATATACCTTCGCATCGATGTCTCCAAGATCTTCAGCGATAAAAGGCATGTCATCTAAATGAACTTTTACTTGATCAAAAAAATCCGAACCAGGACCTGTTGACCAACGTCCATTCTTGGCGGAAGTTTCCTCAAAGGGAACTTCCCAATAGGAAGAAAATGCCCTAAAATGATCAAGCCGCAACCTATCAAACAGCGCGCAATTGTGTGACAAGCGCTCAATCCACCATCTGTAGCCATCTTCTTTGAGCGGTCCCCAAAGATAGGTCGGCATCCCCCATAATTGCCCCGCTGCATTAAAGTAATCAGGCGGAACCCCAGCAACATTTTTAATAGTACCATTTGCTCCTATGGAAAAATAGTGCGGATTGGCCCAAACATCGGCAGAATCATAGGCAACATAAAATGGGATATCACCGATAAATCTTACGCCATAATCGTATGCGTAGTTTCTTATGGCATCCCATTGTCTGAAAAATAGGTATTGAAACCATTTTTCCTTTCGCAATTCATCTGCGAATTCAATTGCGAAATCGTTAAGTGCAGTGCTGTCGCGATGTTTGTATTGTGTTGGCCAATCGAACCAAGGATGATTCCCATGTCTGTTTTTTAGAACTTTGAAAAGTGCATAATCATTAAGCCACGAAGACTCACGGTCTACAAATTCAGAGAAATCAAGCGCATGTTGAACAGAAAGACGATTAAATGCTTTCTCCAAAAGTTTGTATTTTGTGAAGACTATATCAGCAAAATCTATTGTTTTAGAACTATTTCTTTTTAAAGCCTTTAGTTCCCCTTTTTCCAGTAAGCCAAATTTCAGTAATTCGTTTAAATCGATGAATAACGGATTACCTGCTCTACTACTTAGGGTGCTGTAAGGAGAATGGTTTTGCTCAACATCTGTAGGCCCTAAAGGAAGTACCTGCCACCAGCTTTGGCCGCTATAATACAGTTGTTTAACAAAACGACGAGCTCCGGATCCCAAATCACCAATTCCATAGGATGATGACAATGAGCTGATATGCATTAAAACACCCGCACTACGCTTAGGTAGGGTACTTTTGTATTTTAAAATAGCGATTGGAAGATCCCTAAAAATGGCATTCACTGAAATTTCTGTGCCTTCGCCCGCTATGTCAAATAGCATGTGATGCCAGGCCACAGAATGATTTACGGAAAGATGAACGCTCGTATCTGCCCAGTCAAATGAGCCGGGTACGAATTTGGAGATTTTACCGATAGCAGCCAGGTGTAGCGGAAGTACTATGATCATCCAATCATCTCCAGATCTACGCGCGAATGCCAAAATATGTTTACGGTAACGACCGCTTACTTTTAATGGAATATAACTGCTATCTGAGGCAAGTGCAGGATCATGCTTTCTGAGTTTTACCAATTCCTTAACTAACCATAGTTTAATTGTCCCATCGTATCTATTTTGCCATAATTGTCTAATTCGACTGTCGTTGGGCATATTTTCAATAGCCTTCAGCAGATTTTCACTTAATTGATAATCTATCGGTCGTCGATTGTCGGGATCAACAAAACTATGGTTCCAGAGTTCCGACCCCTGGTAAATATCAGGTATACCTGGACAAGTAAATTTCAAGATTTGCTGTGTAAGCGAGTTTAAAATCCCGAAATCAGCTACCGCTTCAATAAATTGATAAAAGCTCGTAAAAAATGGACGATCTTTATCAAGCAAAAAAGAGGCAAATTCCCGAACAGCGTCTTCATAGATTAAATTTGGATTTTCCCAGCTCGAGCGCTCTTTCCCTTCGCGTAGATATTTAACCAAGTAGTCCAAAAAACGTTTTTCAAATACGTCGTATGCTTCTCCATCCTGTTTTTCCATTGGATAAGAGGCTACCAGCGACTGATAAATAAAATATTCATCAGTCGGATGTGGGAGGTCTTTTCGATATTCATTCCAAACCACATCTTGCCAAATCTGAACCTGTTTAACCCATTTCTGAGCCATAGCGGTTAGGACTAATAAGCGACTTCGCGAATCCTCACCACGTTTGGTATCGTGTGTAGAACTTGCATTGATGGACAGTGGCCAAAATTTTTGCCTTTCCTGCATTAATTTGTGGAATTTCTTTTTACTTAGCCCCCAGTTATCCGGATGATCGCCGACTTCATTGTGTCCTATAAAACGGTTGTATGTATACATTAACGTATCTTCCACACCCTTAGCCATTACTGGGCCGGCCAACTGCATACATCGGAGAAAAAAATCAGCCAAAGCAGTATGGCTCAGCGATTTTGAATCTACCTGTGCTTGCTCAAACAGTTCTCGAAATTGATTAACCAGCTTTTGATCGAGCTCGGGCTTTCGGGTCAACTTTTTAAAAAGAGAAGACAGCAGATCGAAATTGTTCGCCACCAGTGGAAAGCTTTCATCATATAATCGATAAACAGGGAAAAATCCCAAAAAAGAGCTTAGAATATCTTTTAAAGGCCCTAGCTTATTCGGACTTTTAACGGCTAAAAGTGATGCCAGTGACCAGGCCAGGTTATTAAGCTCGCCCTGCATGTGTTCATTGAGAATTATGCTCTTTTTTATATACTGTTGTTTTTTAATGGATAGATTTTCTCCAATAACTTTTCTATAATACTTATCCAATATTTTCTTTCCCGATTTACAGGAGCAAACATTATTGGAAGCCGATAAAAAATCGTAGCCTGTTGTACCCTGTATAGGCCATTCGAGTGGAAGTTTCTCCCCCTGTTCAAGTATTTTTTCAGCAACTATATAAGTTTGTGGACCGATTAATTCCCTCAAATTAAGTAAATAGTCAGTAGGCTTATAAAGTCCATCAATATGATCAATCCTTAATCCGTCAATCAGTTCTTCATCGACAAGCTTTTTTATCAGCTTATGGGACTGCTCAAATACATTTTTGTCTTGTACATTTAAACAAATCAATTCATTGACCGTAAAAAAACGTCTAAAATTTATACGTTGATTTGTAAACCACCAAGGACAAAGCTCATAATTCTGACTAGCCACCAGTTCGTGAATACTTTCTAGATTATTATTAAATTGGTCAAGGACATGCTTTAATTTCTCATTAGAAAGGTTCTTAAAAATGTGCGCACGCAGTTGTCTCCATTCCTCGACATCTCCATTAGCTTGAGCCGTATTTATTTGAACCAGAAGTCCACTAAAATCCGATTGGCTTTCTTTTAAATAATCATTAAGGACGAAAAAATAGGATTCAGGCGAAAGTGGATAAAGGTTTTCCTGATAAGAAAGCCGAAGACTATCGTCTGAGAAAACGACAGCAATTTCGTGGTTTGAAATCGTTTCGTCTAAAGTCTTAGACAAGATAGGTACCATTAACTTTTCTTTCTCGAATAAATTGGAACTATAGCAGGTATCAAAAAAATGGCTAAATTTTGATGTCTGTCCAAATTCGAGCAGATTCATTAGCCATTCATTCGAGGGATGAAACGCCATATGGTTAGGAACAATATCCTGTAACCATTTGATATGATACTCACTTAACTCTTTTTTAATGGATCTCAGCTCGTCCAGCGTACCAAGTTCACTATTTATTTTATTGAAATTTGTGCCGTCATAACCATGCATACTCCCTGGTGTTGACTGAAAAATAGGTGCAGCGTAGATTGTATCGATGCCCAGATCTCTTAAGTAAGGAATAATTCTCTTGAAATCCGAAAAGTTAAATTCTTTATGAAACTGAATTCTGTAAGTAGTGTTTGGCGTATTTATGGATACATTTCTATTCATCTGCATGGCTCGCTGAATTTCATTTTAGATCAGAACGTCGGCCAGCAATTTTAGTTCATATGAATTTCAAAAAAGAAAGATGGAAAAAAGGTCCAAGAATTCTGAAAATACTACAGTAAAAAAATAATTTAAAATTAAAACGAATCTTTTTGAGCTACGTTCTACCTATACTTCTTCAATAATTGCAGTTTTAAACTAATATAAAATGAAAAAAATAGGAATTACGTTTTCTGCTTTTGATCTGCTCCATGCAGGTCACATTAAAATGCTCGAAGATGCCAGAGAACATTGCGACTTTCTGATCTGCGGCCTACAAACCGATCCAACACTTGATCGTCCAGAGAAAAACAAGCCAACACAATCTGTATTTGAACGCTATATGCAATTAAAGGCATGTAAACATGTAGATATGATTATTCCATATGCAACAGAACAGGATCTGGAAGATGTATTACGTTCGTTCAAAATACATGTGCGGATCTTAGGCGATGAATATATGGATAAAGCATTTACAGGAAGGCAATATTGCGAAGAAAAAGGAATAGAATTGTATTTCAATAGACGGGAAAACAGGTTTTCGAGTTCTTCTTTACGCCGAATAATTGCATCGAAAGAAAGAGTCAGTGCGGGTTCAGTCGTAAACATAAATGAGGGAGTTAACTATGCCTTAAAGCGTATAAATGCATAAACTAATAATGAATATATGAACGTAGGTATTATTTTCGGCGTATTCGACATGTTACATGTAGGCCATATTGTTGCACTACAGGAAGCTAAGAGCAAATGTGATTATTTGGTTGTAGGACTTAAAACGGATTCAAACATACAGAATGCTGAATCCCATGATGCAGCACAAACAATGGTCGAACGGTTTATCAAATTGGAGGGTTGTCAATTTGTTGATGAAATTATTCCTTTTGAATCGGATAAAGACATCACGGATATGCTTCAGTCGCTGCCCATTCACAAGTATTTTATAGGTGAAGAATATAAATTGGTCGATTTTTCAGGAAAGGATTATTGTATCTCGGAAGGAATCGAAATATGTTATATCAAAAACAAAAATAGGTTCTCGAGCCAATCACTTCGAAAAACTGTAAGTGACAAAGAAGCCGAAAAGGGAGAAAATGCTTTTCAGCACAAATCTGACATGCTATCCCTAAATCAACGTATACCTCAATTTTAGAGGTATCAATATATCGGTAGCGATAAGTAGAAAGCTTGTAAATAACAATAATATCGTTAGGTATGGAAAAAATCAATATTGGTATTATTACGAATTTGAGAAAGCTACTGTTCGCCTACCGTATACTTTTTTCTGAGCATATACAAAGTCCGGCAAATATTGTACTTGAAGCAACTTCTATTGATTCTATCAGCAGCAATTCTCACATCAATGAAAGGCCAGAATTGCTGCTGATAGATTATCGCCTCGTATTTAAAGACACAGCACTTTTCTTTTCGTTTGTAAATTATTTTTATCCCGACACGGTCATTTTACTTATTGTACATCAAACTTTTCTTTGTGAAGCAAAGCGATGTACAAATTATGTTCAATCGGTTTTATCCCCTAACCTGGACATTAATCAACTTTTTATGCTAATAAAAAATTCAGTTTTACAGTCTAACATTGTTAAACAGTGAATTCCCTTTTTTTTAAATTCGCCATTGTTTTCTCTTGTAGAGCGACCGACAAAGAAATCTACATAGCTCGCCCCTATGTCGCTAAAGACAGTGGTGCCGATAACAACATTGGCAGCTATTGGAATTGGTCGTGGTATGTTGAATTAATAAGTTTATAGCTACTAACTTTCAAGATTATAACAAACTGTAACGCTAAGGTATTGGTTTGGAAGTAGGATTGGTTATGGGAAATCGTAAGTAATATACCCAAGGATGTTTCTGAGGTAATTAAGGGGAAAATTTCTATACAAAAATGTTTTATCTTTAACATTGCTAATTCAGATTCTTAAATTACATCACAGGATGAAAAAAATACATGTATGGTTCGGAAAGTTTAAAACGGAGAAAGAATTAAAAAAATATCTGGATCAAAATGACTATCTGGAAGCATGGTCTGTTTATGACAACGCACCGCCAACCGGAAACGAAGAGGACGATAAAGAACCAAATACGGAGTTACGCTGTGATTTTTGCAAGGAAGTTCATTTGGATAACTATGATGAAGATCTCATGATAATGAAATATTATAAGAACTCTCTAGATATCAAAACCATTGCAGATGATATTGGTGTAGATAAAAAGGAGTTAGAAACATTATTAAGAGGACATAGTTTCATTGGTTTTAACGCTGTTGTAGCTTTTGAAGACAATGACCTAGATGAAAAAGATGCTTCACGTTCTGAAACGATAAAGTACATTGGGAAATTGGCTCGCTTAAAATACCAACGAAAACTACAGAATAATATATGAACATACAGCTAAGTGTCAATAGAGATTTAAACGCAACCGACATACTACAACTTTATCAAGCTAACAAATGGAGTGCAGCCGATAAACCAGAACTACTGATCAAAGCACTCTTTCTTAAATTCGCATTCCTTAGTTACGGCATGGGATGGTACGATATTGGTAGGTCTAGGAAATGC
>NZ_DDGR01000021.1:0-76648 GCF_002337775.1 Sphingobacterium sp. UBA1897 | reverse complement strand
AAACATTTAAATTTATCATGGGGTGTGTTATAATTTTGTGATTTAAATATAGCGATCTCGCTATATCAAAACACCGCCATTTTTTAAACGTTTAGGACGCAAGTGGAATATAAGATAGTATTTTGCTTACTATTTTTTTAAAAAAACGTTAGAAAAAGCTAAAGTAGCTTATAAATAACAGCTTACGAGGCGATCTATCGTTGTCGGTAACGATTTAGTAATGGTGCTCATCGCATTCAAATTCTTCGAATTTCCTTGTAAATCAATTACAAAAGTACAAAAAAAATGGGATGGAATATTCCTGCTCTTACTCATTTTTTGAGAACCATCTATTCCTAAAATCACAGGAGTTTCACTTAATAAACCAATCGGTTCTTTAAAAACATTTGTTTTAAATTTCGTATTAAACCTTTTTGTTATTGTTCTTGCCATTTCAATATGAGGGAGTTGGTCTTTCCCGACAGGAACAACATCACTTTTACAAAATAAAATATCAGCCGCCTGATGAACGGGATATGTATACATTCCGGCATTGATAACACTTTGACCCGAAGCTGTAATTTCTTCCTTTGTAGTGGGATTTCTATTAAGTTCTGCATTTGAAACCAATGATAAAAATGGTATCGTTAGTTGATTAAGTTCCGGTATGTGACTAGGGGGAAAAAATATGTGTCTTATTTTTTAAAGGGTCTAATCCACAAGCCAAATAATCTAAAGTAAGTTCTGTAACGAATTTAGAAATATCCTGAAAAATATCTCTATCAGTTAATACTTGATAATCTGCAATTAAAATATAGGTTTCCACACCCAAATCTTGCAAACGAACTCTATTTTGTAATGAATCAAAATAATGTCCAATGTGCAAATTCCCAGTAGGTCTATCTCCAGTTAAAACTCTATGTTTTGAGGATTAAGATGTAAATCCTTTTCTAAGTCATTACTTCTTTTAATAGCAATATCTAATGATGTATAGTTAATCTCTTTATTATTTGAATCTGTCATATTTTAAAATTAGAATTTGGGATGGTGCGGAAATAGCGAACCGTCAGCCGAGTTTTGTCCTAAAGTTAAATAGAATTACCAAAGTCGAGCATTTAATGTCAAGCCGCACTATTGCAAATACCCTGTTAGCGGTTCGTTGTTCTATTTTTCATCTTTCTCAATAGCAATAATTGGCTGGTCAATACTCCATTTCCAAGTTCCGTCATTTTGTTGTCGCGCAACTTCGGCAGTCACAAATCCATTTAAAAGTCTGGATGAAGTCAACGCTAAATTTCCATTGATAATTGCTGGTCGCTGTTGACCTTTTTCAAATATAGGTTTATCAACCAATAATGAAATGTAAAAATCTCCTATTTCTACTTTACCTTTAGCAAATGAGTGATTTCTGTCTGTAATTAAAACAGCGTCATCTTCATATATTGATATTAGTCCATCAATATTTCCTGTGTTTATGTATTCCAAAAATAAGTCTGTAATATCTTCTGGTTTTAATGCTTTTTCCATTGTTTGTTAGTCGCTTTATTTTTAACTTGTCATGATATTTTTTAGGGTTACTTTGTCTTTGTTACAATGACCACTAATGACACGTAGCAAAAGTCAATGGCCATAGCTACACCAATAGCAATGCTGGCCACTGATAATATAACATTATTTGCACCAAGGACTGCCGCTCTAAGCCAATTAGTTTTATGGATATAATGGTTGTCGAAATAGTTATCGAAATTACTCATTTCATTATTTTGTGTGTTATTTTGTTCTTTAACTTTAATCTCATGCCAGTATGCCTCCTTTAGAATTTAACACAATACCGGTGAACTTTTCTTTGAAGACGGACATTATAAGGGAAGTAGGGTTTTAGCTGAAAGGTTTAATAGTCTGAATAAGCAGTAGCCTTCATCAGTATGATGTCTGCCTTGGAAACATTTTTTTGATATTCGGGTTTTGCAGACAAAGTTTTCCATTCATTATCGTCTCCGAAAGTTTTCCAATGGGCATCTCGATCTTTCATGTTTTCAAAACTTGTCATATACATAAGGTTGGGCATATGGCTGCCTGTAATTACCTCCGCATAAAAAACTGCATTGAAGTTTAATCTTTTAAAAAGAGGCACCTCACCCCCTTCATTAAACATGTGCACCTTATTACGATAAATCTTTTCAGTATGTCCTTCGTAACTTCTTAACTCATACACGTGTTCTGCTTTCGGTAAGCTAAGCTTAGGCAATTGCATCAGCGGTGCTGTTTTGAATGCTTTTAAAAAAATAGATTCAAATCGTGTATACGGTGGGGTCGTATACGGGGCATTGATATATTCATCTCCTGCTTTCATGTAGTCAGCGTTTCTTTCAAGTTGGGAAGGTATGCTAATCATTTGCTCTGCAGAAGCTAAAGGAAGAATTACATATATGTATTTTTTTGTTGCCGTATCATTTGCAATCGGTTTAAACACACCAATACTTTTTATTCCCAATTTGTGAGCGGCAGGAATAAAGGCTTTTTCATAATATTTATCAATAATATTTTCCTGTTCTATGGTGTTAAAATGATAAACTTTTATTTCATAAAACTCCTGTTTTTTCTGTGCAGATATTCCAGTGCTGAATAGCAGCATAGCGGCAAATAAAAAAATGAAATATCGCATATTTATTTTCTGTTTCCATAAAGGTATAAAAACCACTCCTTATATTCAATAAAACAATTGAATATTTATTTTGCAGGGTAAAAAATGCCCCTGGTGAAAGCAAGTCCGTGACTGGCTACTTTTCCTGTAGTACCAAACGCTGTAAATCTGGGTCATTCTTAATGCGTTCCATTTCACTTTCAATAATCCCTGCACTATTCTGCCTCACCCGCCTCTAATTAGTTTCGATTTCCAGCTTCACATTATCTGCCCTGTTTTTTTGATAAGAGATAATATCTGCGGTATCTTTTTCTACTACGATTACGGTGGAGTATGAACTGACCCAATCGGGTGAATCGTTCAAAACAGTCCTTGAATCTATGATTGAATGGGGATTGCAGCACAGTGAATTAACCCTCCATACAAAACAGCCTGATTGAGTATGCCCGGGTCTAATGTCTTTCTTTTATTACACTTTGGATAGAAAAATCTTACCCAAGTTGGGCATAGCTTGGGCTTTTTATTCATTTTAAAGTATAAATTTTGTATTTGCGGAATTTTCCGCTTATAAAATTTATAGGATATGAATTTCTCATTGAGTACTATACTTTCTGAAATCGAGCGTCAAGAACGCAATATTTCAGCAAAAGCAGATCACTTGATAGACGAGTCTTATCAGATGATGGACTTACCCCCAAAAGCTGGAGACATTTATTTATCAGTGAAAAAAAGGCTACGCATATTGTTTAAGGTAATCCCTTTCTTTTTCACAGGGAGTTGCGCAGCGCATAGGCTGTCAAGAAACTTCGTCCGGTTTATTTTTCTGGATTTAAGTTCCATAAATGTATGATAAAAGTCACCCAAACTGATATTGAATGTACTTTCAAATGTTTTGGCGATGACTTTGATGTCTGCATTTCTAAATACCCCTTGTGAATATAAGGCGTAAATCAATTCGGTTAAAGCGGTTTTGTTGCCTGTCCAGTTTAAAGGTGGGTTATTGGATTTTTTATGATTACAATTATAATTAGTATTATTTAGCTGATCTTCAAGATAGAGTTGTATCAGGTCATTGGCAATAATCTTTGCAGCTTTATAATCGTGGGAAGTGGAAAATCTATGGTCTGTTTCAAAATAAACAGTGTCCAAACTTAATTTTATATCATGTTTTCCTAGAACAAACAGCTTTTCATCGACAAAGGAATTGTTCGTTCGGTAGTATTTATAAAATTCGAGATTGTTGTCAAAATACCTTTTCAATTTTTTCAATTCTTCTCTAAAGTATTTCCGAATAGCCTTTGCGTCATTAGGCTTCTTAGTTTCAATTTTATAAATGGCATTATAGTAAATTAGTTTTGAAACAATGGTAGGTTTCAGATTTTTGAAAAAGTGGATTTCTTCATTAATGTCTTTAAACCCAATTTTTACTACAAATTGTTTTAAATCAGCTATTTTTTCTATAGTTAAGCCAATAGCCTTTTCGTATATCGCTAAAGAGTCATTCAATTCGACAGATAACTCATTAATTTCATCATCTAATTCTCTTATTATATTTTTACAATAATCTTTCATTTAAAAGCTAGTTTAAAATGGTTATTCGTTAAAGTGTTTCCCTTGTATTAAATCATAAATATTCAATAATAAAATTATTTGCATTCTTAAGAAGCCTTTATCAAACTTTTGAGATAAGCCACATTCGCATTCTTTCCGGCTAAGAGCCTGTCCTTGCAATAAGTGGTATAAAATTGGTGCTTATTGAGAAAGACCAATGATTTTTGTAATTTATCAGCTATTTTTTTCTTGGTACGTTGCTCTGTTTCTTTCCATACAAGTTTATCTATTTGTCGAAAATCATGGGTTCCTAAATGATATACATCAGCGTCCCTTAAAATCTCTTCGATCAAACCTTCAGGTTCAGCGTTTAACACTGTTGCCATAATTGCTTTGCTTATTTCAGCAATAGTACTGGGATCAATTTTCTGGCTATGTAGAAATTGTTCCATAATATATGCCCCTCTTTTTTCATGACCATCCATTGGCCCCAATAATTGACCGGTATCATGAAACCATGCCGCTGCGAACAAAACAAATCTTTCCTTATCGTTTAAATGATAAAAATCTGCCATTTCGGTTGCGTTTTTAACAACGGTCTGTGTATGTTCCAGATTATGGTAGCACAGATCCGGTGTAGTCCGCAATTCAAATAGGCGGACTACATACTTCTTTATTCTTTCTAAGTACATTTGCATCGATATTCAGTTGTCATTCATATTAAAATTGAATATTCATTTGATTTTGTTATTCATCTTTCTCAGGAAACATTTACACCAAATACATGCCCTACAATAGCAGTTACGGCCATTGCAATAGTTCCCCAGAAGCAGATTCTCATGACGGCTACCCCAATGTTGGATCCTCCGGTTTTAGCCGCTAAAGCCCCCAAAATCATCAGAAAAACAATTGAAAAAGCATATTGGTAATACACCATATCTTTTTCTGGAGCAAAAATTGCGAGAATCATTGGCAATGCAGCACCTGAAAGAAAGGAGAAAAAAGATGCTATGGAGGCCTGAAAAGGCTTTGCTATCGTAATTTCATTTATTCCCAATTCATCTTTTGCATGTGCTTCTAAAGCGTCGTGATCTGTTAGTTCTTTCGCGACGAGCATTGCGGTTTCTTTGCTTACCCCTCTTTTTTCATAAATTTTTGCTAATTCGTGGAGTTCAATTTCAGGCATTTTTTCTAACTCCATCTTCTCCCTGTTGATGTCCGACTTTTCTGTATCCGACTGTGAGCTTACAGAAACATATTCTCCTGCGGCCATCGACATAGCGCCTGCGATGGTTCCTGCCAAAGCTGCCAAAATTATAGCATGTCGGTTGGGCTCTGCGGCGGCAACGCCGATTACAATACTTGTGGTGGAAAGCAATCCGTCATTAGCGCCTAAAACAGCCGCCCTTAGCCAACCCACTCTGTTTACATAATGTTTTTCCAATTCCATTTTTGTAGTTATTTATATTGTTTAGTTTAAATTATTTTATTCTCCATCAATCATCTTGGATACGATTCCTTTTTTATTTGTCAATTCACCAATTACGATATTCACGGCATATTTTCCTTTGTGGAGGTTTTAAAAGTAATCTCGCATTGCAAAATCATTGCTTTATTATCTTCTTTTTATCCATTTATACATCTCAAACCACAGAACCGAAGCCGCCGAAATTAAATACGACATTCCTAATTCCGGGATGTTCAACCCGGTTACATTAAAGAAATCAGCAAAACGGGGTATATACAATATGGCAAAAAGTAATGCCAACGTTGCTCCGATGATAACCGGAAATAAACGGTTTTTGTATTTGAAGCTGTCGAATATACTATAAGTGAGAGAGCGGTTCGCTAGACTCAAAAATATATTGGAAAAAATTAAGGTAGTAAAAACCATTGCTCTTGTAGTTTCTTCGTTACTTCCCTTTTGAACGGCAAATTGATAAACGAATAATACACCTGCTGTAATTATCAAGCCTTGAATAATGCTGATGCTTAATTCTTTCCGGTTCAGAAAGGTTTCTGTCATTTTACGTGGCTTTTGTAACATTGCATTTTTCTCTATCGGTTCGTTTTCATAGACAATGGAACAGGTTGGCCCCATAATGAGCTCCAGAAAAATAACATGTACCGGCGTAAAAATATGCGGGTAAATCCAACCTAAAAACAAAGGCAGTGAAACGGTGAGAATAATCGGAATATGAATAGAGATAATATACTGAATAGCTTTTTTGATATTGGCGTAAATCCGGCGCCCTGCAGCAATTCCTGTAATGAGTTTGTCTAAATCATCGTTGGTAATCACCAGTGAGGCTGCTGCTTTGGCTATTTCTGTTCCTTTGTTTCCCATAGCGACACCAATATGAGCGGCTTTCAGTGCAGGGGCATCGTTCACACCATCACCCAACATAGCCACCACTTCTCCGTTTTGCTTCAAAGCGTTTACTATTGCCAGCTTTGCTTCGGGAAACATCCTTGTAAATAAGGTTGTTGTCTTTGAAAGCTCTATTAATTCTACTTCGGAATGATGAATGATTTCAGCACCATTAACAGCCGGAGTATGGTTGACAATACCCGCTTGTCGGGCAATGGCATTTGTGGTGTCGGCATTGTCGCCTGTAATCACTTTTACTTTAATTCCGGCATCGTAAATTTTCTTGAATACTTGCTGGATATTTTTTTTAGGAGGGTCGTAAAACACAGTAAATCCTAAAAAATCAAAATTGAAATCCTGCTGTTTTTCGGGAAAATTGTTTCCCTTAAAATAACATTTGGCAACGCCTAATATCCGGTAACCTTGTTTGCCAAAATCACTGATATGCTGACGCAGTTTGTCTTTTTCGTATTCCGAAAGATTGGAAACAGCAAGAATGGCTTCGGGAGCACCTTTGGCTGCCACTATTCTTTCGCCAGAATGGTTTTCAAAAAGATGCGTCATCATCGGAGGCTTACCGTCCAACGGATATTCGTGCACCATTTGAAAATCTTTCCGTCGGTCATTCGGTTGAGCTTGCTCATAAATCTCATGAAGTGTTTTTTCCATCGGATCAAACGGAACGGGTTCACTGCTCCACATCGCAAACTCAATGAGTTCGGAAAGTTCGGGTGCATTGAAACGTTCTTCGTCAAAAACCTGATTGGATTTGTAATCGAAAAGGGCTTTCAGTCGCATGGAGTTTTCAGTAATTGTTCCGGTTTTATCTGTACAAATTACAGTAGTGCTTCCCAGTGTTTCTACCACGCTGCTACGCTTGATTATTATACCTTCACGCATTAGTTTCCACGCTCCCAATGCCATAAACGTAGTGAAAGCCACGGGAATTTCTTCCGGTAAAATGGACATTGCCAAAGTCAGCCCGACCAATAGACTTTCTATAATATTCCGTGATTGCCAGAAACTGTATGCCCAAACCATCAGAAAAACCACTATTCCAATAACTGCCATCCATTTTACAAATTTGGTAATCTGGATTTGCAGTGGTGAACGCTCTTCTTTAATCTCCTGAATGGATTTTCCGATTTTTCCCAGCTTGGTTTCTGAACCGATTTTTTCTACTTTAAAAACCGCCAGTCCTGAAACTGTCAAAGTACCGCTATATATTTTTCTGTCTTCGGTATCCTGATTTTTAAACACAGAAAAACTTTCTCCTGTAAGAGAGGCTTCATTTACGGAAAAATCATTGCTGTGCACTATTTCACCATCGGCATTAATCATTTTTCCTTCCTCAGTAATGCATAAATCGCCCACGGCAATTTCGTGGGTAGCAATTTGTATTACTTTTGAATTTCGGATAACCGTGCTGAGTGGTTCGTTCAGTTTTTGCAGCGCTTCCAGTGCCTTTTTGCTGCGATTGTCCTGATAGAATGAGATACCTGAAACAGCTATGATTGCTCCCAACATAAAAGCCGCTTCGGAATAATTGCCCACAATCACATAGATGACAGCCACTGCAATGAGTAAAAGCAACATCGGTTCTTTGAGAATAGCCAATAACATATTGTACCAGGTATTCTTTTTTATACTGTCTGAGTGGTTATAACCAAATTTATTTTGGGAAATTTTTAGCTCTTCTTCCGAAAGACCTGTGAGATGTTTTGGAATATTATAGGTTGTCATATTTTTTAATTTTAGATGATTAGTTTCAAGTATTGAAACTGCTTTCGGAATAACTAAATTAATAGGTTACCAATTATTTTTTAATATGAATTATTTATTTATTCTCCACCGATCATCTTGGAAACGATTCCTCTTTTATTTGTCAATTCACCAATTACGATTCCGCCAAAATGCAATAAAATGAATATCGGGAACCAATAAACTGCCCATTTGTGTATCGCAGATATCTGGTCACTCCATTGGCCATCTACCCATTTCAGGTAAAATCCCGTAATGATAGAAACGGCGACAAACAAGTAAAAAACGATATAAATAAATCCTTGCATTCTTTCCTTTACCGACTGGGATTTCTTCAACGGATCAGGAAATTTAATTCCCTTTACAAGCATATAAACTATCCTTGCCAAAAATGCCAGAACCATCATGTAGGCAGCATATTCATGCCATTCCCACATCGGTTTTTGAATGCTTTTTACCATAGATATTATCTGTTCCTTTTCCAGGGAAATGTTGTGCCTTTGCATCCCGGTTTGAACGGTATTAATAATTGTTTTTTTGCTCATCCAGTACATCCGTAAAAATCCGGTAATAAATAAAACAGACATTAATAGTGCAACCGACCAATGTAAGATCCGGTGGGTTGCCGTAAACTGATTTTTATTTTCTTTTTTCATTTTTTAAAATATTTTAATAATTCCTAATCCAAATT
Organism: Sphingobacterium sp. UBA1897; assembly: GCF_002337775.1. NCBI lineage: Bacteria > Pseudomonadati > Bacteroidota > Sphingobacteriia > Sphingobacteriales > Sphingobacteriaceae > Sphingobacterium > Sphingobacterium sp. UBA1897. Next base: position 67,651 of record NZ_DDGR01000021.1, on the reverse strand, counting down.
GTTTTGTTTGATAAGTGGGCAGAATAACCAATGATGACTGATTCTTTTTGCCGGTAAACCATTTTGAAATGGTCGGAAATAACCAATAAGCCATTTCTGTAGACAGAATGCCAATACCTGCACCGGCAATTACATCCCCAACCCAATGTTTGTCATTAAAAACCCGGTAGATGCCTGTCATGGCAGCAATCGGGTAGCCGGAAATACTTAGCCAAAAATTGGTTTCGTTATATTCCCTGAACATAAAATGTGCGGATGAAAAAGCCGTAGCCGTATGACCTGATGGAAAAGAAGTCTTACTGGAACCATCCGGACGTTCCTCGCCAACTAACTGTTTGGTGGGTAAAACGATTGCTGCCGATAGGAGTTGTGAGGTTATATAAATGATGGTTCTATCCTTAAAATTGTGCTTCCCTTTTACACCGGCCAGATTTAGTCCATAAACGGCAATAGCAGGTACATACTGTGTATAGTTGTCAATCTTGGCTCCGGGCAAGATATGTTCCATGCTCTCGTAACGGGTCGATTGGTTAAGCTTTTTCAAGTCATCGGACATTAAACTTAAAATACCATACGATACCAGAACTGAAGGAATGATGAGCTTCTTTGCCGAAAACTGATATACAGGATCTGTCTTTTGGGATATTACGCTACTGTCTGCCTCCATCTTTTGAGAAAAAAGTAACGTTGGGCATACAAGGAATACTAAGAATAGATATTTCATTTTTATTTAAACTTGAGGTTCAACGAAATAATATCACCCTTCATACCCGTTGTTTTTGTATAATGCCCATAGCGAATCTCAATCATATTGAATTTTGAGATTCCGAATAATCCGTTAGGAAGATTGAAACGCGCACCCATACCAAAGAACTGGCTGTTGAATTTGGACAGATCATAATTGCTGGTATAAAACTCGTTTGATTCGCTGTGTGTCTGATAAGCACCGAAATACTTCACCGCAGTCTGTGTATAATACCTGTAGAAAGGACTGAGCGAGACAAAAGGAGATAATTTTACGGGTGTTTCTATGTTGAAAGTATGGGAATTTATACCCCAGTTATCTGTATAATAGCGGTAGTAGGTACGAATAATGAACCTGTCACCTAAGAAATAATTGGCACGGAACCCCAAAGGAAGTTTGAACCTATTATCGGGAAGTTTTTCCTGATGTACACTATTATCAGAAAAATATACCCGGTGGAACGGCAGGCTCAATAGTCCATTTTGCTGAACGGCATCTACAAGAAATACGAGCTGCAAATTGGCATTGATAATCTGCGAATAGGAAAGTGATGCTGCGAAAGTATTCCGACCTTTTGTTCCGGCGTCTTCCTTTGTTCCGTAGGTTCTCAATTCTATTGGCGCAATAAGTTTTACCTGATCGAGATACCCATGAAGATTAGCCGTAAATTCCCCCATTTTATTGGCTGTTTTCTTAGAGAATCCAATATTTGCCCCAAATGACTGGTAGTCAAATTCCGTGGAAGAAGATACACCTGCCATAAAACTATTCCCTTTTTCTTCATTCTCCAGTTGCCAGGTTAATGATGGATAAACTCGGGTGTCACTACTCGATGCAGAAGAATTGGCTTTCAAATCTATCCTATCAGAGGAAGCTGAAGTATAGTGGTCTACACCCAATTCTCCTACAAAGGTGTGCTTGCGTTTTTTCTTGTCATACCGGATGAGTTTTACATTGATGATATTGGAAATATCTGTCAGCTTTTCTGTTCCGATACCGCCTGTTACCGCAGAATTGTTTCCATCCTGCCTGTAATAACTCGACACTAAGTTCACTTCATCCACCTTTAGTTTTCTTACCGAAGCAGAATCTTCTTTTATCTGCTGTGCCTGGACCTGATAAAAACTAAGAAGTCCTAACGCACTTATATATATTCGTTTCATTTTTCTTTTTTATGTTAGCATTTCACTGATTTTAATTACATCCGCAACCTCCGCCACTTTTCCCCGCATTGGCTCCGGAAGCACCTTCACGGTATGATTGAAAGTTCAGTTCAGTCCTTTCTATGGTACGATTGCTCAGTATCATTTCGGCATCGTTGAGTTTGTTCTTCTGATACTCTTTCACAGTGGTGCAAGAGCCAAGCAATAATGTACCGATAGCGCCTAACAGAATTATCTTATTTGTTCTCATAATAAATTGATATTTTTTGAAGTGAATATTTTGTTTTTATCATCTATGATGATGCATTCTATTTGATGGATTTGGTTAATCATTTCCAATCCTGCCTTAACGCCCATAATACTTACAGGTGTAGCCATCGCATCTGCGATCTCTGCATTGGGGCAGATAACCGTTACACTTTTAATCCCGGTAATCGGCATTCCTGTTTTGGGGTTGATGGTGTGTGAATATTTTTTTCCGCCAATCTTCACATATTTTTCATAGTTGCCCGAGGTGGCAATAGCCGTGTCTGTAAGGTTCAGATAAGAAAATGGCAGCCGGGCCTGATCAGGATTGGCAATTCCTATCGTCCAGGGTTTGCCGTTTGCCTGTGTACCCCAAACGGTTAAATCGCCTGAAGCATTGATGATACCAGAACCCACACCTTGCTTTTGCAAAATGTCCTTAGCCATTTCTGCGGCATAACCTTTCCCAATACCACCGAAACCGATACGCATCCCTTTTTCTTTGAGATAGACAGTACTGCTTTCCCTGTTCAGGAGTACGTTTTGATAATTGATGAGATAAACCATTTTCTTCGCTGTTTCAGCATCAGGGAGCTTGGTCATTGACCTGTCAAAATTCCACAGACCTTTATCTACCCCACCGTAAGTGATGTCAAAAAAACCGTTTGTAATGCTGCTGATGCGAAGGCTCCGCTCTATCAGGTTAAAAACTTCGGTATCTACCTTCACCGGCTGTATCCCGGCATTGTCATTAATCAGGTTTGTCTGGCTATCTGATTTATATGTGGTAAATAACTGCTCTATGCGTTTAATCTCCGCAATGGCAGAATCAATTTGCCGATGGGCTACAATCTCATCTGCGCCCACAACGGTGATTTCAAAAGCATTCCCCATCAGCTTTTCGGTTTTGCGAAATTCCTTTAGTGTCATTTTCTTACTTTTTTATATTGGGTGATGATTTCGTTCGTAAATCCTTCCACACCAACTTTTGGGAGGCCTTCCCAGGTTTTCAATACTTTTCCATCTTCATCCAATAAAAGTGTATAAGGGAAAGCACCACCGGGATTATATTGCTCCGCCAAAGCCTCATTTTCCTTTATGGTTTGGGATAGCGGTTGGTTTTTCTTTTTCCTGGGAAAATCAGCATTTACATACACCAAAAGACTATCAGCCATTTGTTTGTAAGTTTCATTTTCAAAAATGGTTTTGTGCATTTTGATGCAGGGCACGCACCAATCCGAACCGGAAAAATTTAACAGGATCAGCCGGTGCTGCTCTTTAGCCTGTTGTTTTGCATTATTTATTGTGGTCTGACCAAATGCATGGAACACGACGATCAAATTGAGTATCAAGAGAATCTTTTTCATTGTTTTAATTTTATAAATGAGTTCTTAATATGATAGTCTTTGAAATTGTAACCCGGTTGCTCAACTCCAATAACTACTTGGGTTTGCAATTTTTTGCGCTGTATGATGTTACTCTTCATCTTCCGTATTTTTTAATTTCATCAGAAGCGTGTAGGCATTTTTAGAAACGATGTTTTTACCTGTAAAATCGTCTGCGTTTACAATTTGGACAAAGCCGTTTTCTTTTGCGCCTACGGTTACGGGTAGCATTTTATAAGTTTGTTTTGCGGTTTGCACAAACACGTAATCCTTTCCCTCAAAATTCACCACGCTTTCTTCCGGAACGGCATGGGCGAACGTGGTTTTGGCTTCTATTTCAGCATTCATATACATGCCTGGGGATAGGCTTACACTGGGAGATTCAAAATGACAATGCACTTCCGAAATACCACCGTCCCCAACATTTCTACTAATGAGAATGATCTCTCCTTGATATTTTTTATCGGGTTCTGCATTGGAATAGGCCAGTAGTTTTTGTCCGATTTTCAGTTTATCTAAATCATTTTCGTAGACTTTCAGATTGAGGCGCAAATCATTGGGATTGACCAATTCAAATAATACATCTGAAGGGTTTACGTATTTCCCGATGTTCACATTTACCTTGCTCACAAAGCCATTGATTGCGCTGTAAACCGGAATAGTTTTGGTGATTTTATCCGCCGACAGGCTATTGGGATTGATGTTGATAAGACGTAATTGCTGCGCCAGGGCATTCATCATAATTTGTTGGTTATTCATCTCTGCCTGTGCCGTCTGCATCACCTTGTCGCTGCTGGCCTGGCTTTGGTTAAGGTCTTTTTGTCGCTGATAGTCCAGTTGCGCAAAGTGCAGTTTTGATTTGGCCTGCAAATAATCCTGTTGCAGCTTTATATATTGTGGATCTTCCATAACGGCAATCGTTTCTCCTTTTCGTACATACATTCCCGGCAGTAAGCGGGTACTTTTCAAGAAACCGCCCAATAGCACGTTTACCGAAATCAGGTTTTGTGGCGGGACATCTATTTTCCCATTTAGTTTTAAAACAGAAGCAATGTTTTTTTCTGAAAGACGTACCGTTTCAACCGCCGCATTCTTTAATTGGGCATCTGTTAACACGACGGTGTTGCTTTCATTTACAACAGCTTGTTTAACCGCTTCCTCAGGTTTGTTTTGGCATTGGACCAACAACAATATTCCTAAAGTGGGAAATAACATTTTTAGCTTGCCCAGGCTTTTATTTTTTATATTGAATGAATACATTGTTATAAGAATTTAATTGATATAATTGATTTGTATGATAGTATCGTTCAGTGCTTTGACAGCATCAGCATAATTGCTTTGAATGTTGATGGCCTGATTAATGAGTATCACAAAATCCAGGTAATTGATTTCCCCATTAACGAACTGCTTTTGTATTGTTTCTGTAACGACATCTGCACTTTTAAGTCCTTCATTTTCATAATAGTTTACAATCTCTAGATTGCTCCGGTAACTTTCCAAGAATTGTTTGTACCTGTTCTGCAAATAAGCACCTGTAGCCTGCAATTGGTTTTCTGTAATACTTTCGGTGATTTTAGAAGCATTGACTCTCGCTCTCTGCGCCTGTGAAAAAACAGGAATAGAAACACCAACCTGTACCGAATGGAATTGCGGAGAGGCATTGTACAGCTTATCATCAGCACCGGTTCCTTTGAAACTGTTGAGATTATAACCAATCATCAAACCGGGCAACAATTTGGATTTTTCTACTTTGGTTTGGCTCGCTGCAATATTTTTCTGCTGTGCCAGAACTTCTAAAACGGGATTTTTATTTGTTTCATTAACCTGTAACGGGAGTATTTTTTCAGAAGATTCCACTTTATAAACCGTATCCGAATTTAACAACCATTGCCACTGCAACTTCGCCTTTTCCAATTCCTGCTGTACCTGTTTCAACTGGATATTGATGGCAGCCTTTTGATTTTGTGCCGTTGTTTTTTCTAAAACATTGCTTTCTCCTTTTTGTAGGCGCAACAAAGATCTGGCATAAAAATCGGCATATAATGAATTGGCCTTTAGTAGCAGCTTTTCCTTTTCCTGCCAGAACAGGATGTTGTAAAACGTTTGGGTGACCGCTTTTTTTAATTCAAATTCTTTCAGGGATACATTCAGCAAACTGTATTTCCATTCCTCTGTAAATAACTCTTTTTGCCTTTTATAAACCGTTGGAAAAGCGATATTCTGTGCAACTCCGAACTTGGTATCCTTATATGCACTGTTGATCTGCCCATAATCAGCCGTGATGCTGGCCTGAGGAATATCTGCCGAAGTTTTGATGATCGCTTTGGCATAATCGGCTCTTAGGTTTTCCGTTTTTAGATTTTGGTTATTCTGAACCGCTAATGCAATCGCTTTGTCCAATGTGATTGTTTCCTGTGCATTTACAGAACCCGTTCCCATTAAAGTAACTGTTAAAACAATCAATAACGTGAGTGTTTTTTTCTTGAATATATTCAGTCTAAGCCCTTTTTCAAATGCGATAAACAATAAGGGAAGCACAAATAACGTGAGTAAAGTAGCGCCCATCAATCCGCCAATAACTACTGTTGCCAGCGGACGCTGCACTTCCGCACCTGCACCATTGCTTACTGCCATCGGAATAAAACCCAATGAAGCCACAAATGCGGTCATCAGTACCGGACGTAAGCGGGATTCGGTTCCGTCCACCACTATGCGGACAATGTTTTTAATTCCTGATTTTTTTAAACGGTTAAATTCGGCCACCAATACAATCCCATTTAAAACGGCCACGCCAAACAGCGCAATAAAGCCAATGCCTGCACTTATGCTGAAAGGCATTCCGCGAAGTGCCAAAAAGAAAATTCCGCCAATGGTAGACAATGGGATTGCGGTATAAATCAATAAACTTTCTTTCACTGATTTGAAAGCAAAAAATAAAAGCACAAATATCAAGGCCAATGAAATAGGCACCGCAACCATTAAACGGCTTTTTGCCTGGTTCAGATTTTCAAATGAACCACCGTATGTAATGGAGTACCCGGCCGGAAGCTTTATCTGCTTGTTTACTTTGCCCTGTAATTCCAGTACAATACTTTGTACATCCCTACCTTTTATGTTGAAACCGACAATAATTCTTCTCTGTGTATTCTCCCGCTGAATCTGGTTGGGACCATCTTTTATCTTTACTTCGGCCAACTGAGAAAGGGGAATCTGGTTGCCTGAAGGTGTAGGGATTAATAAATTCTGTACGTCTTCCAAATTCTTCCGCACATCGGCATTTAGTTTTACGACCATATCAAAACGTTTTTCTCCTTCAAAAACCAAACCCGTGCTTTGTCCGGCAAATGCCGTATTGACTACCTTGTTGATACCGGCTACAGACAAATGGTATTGGGCAATTATTGGGCGGTTATAGGTAATGATAATCTGGGGCATTCCGGTGACAGGTTCTATATAAAGGTTTTGTACACCGTCTACCGTATTGATTATTTTGCCCAATTTGTCGGCCGTTGCTGCGAGTGAATCCAGATCATCCCCAAAGATTTTCAATACCACATCCTGCCTTGCACCGGTCATCAGTTCATTGAACCGCATATTTACCGGGTACTGGAAACCTGCGGTAATTCCGGGTACGTCTTCCAAAGCTTTGCTCATTTTCTCGGATAGCTCCGGAAAAGTTTTGGCAGATGTCCATTCGCTCTTGTCTTTTAAAATAACCATCATATCGCTGGCATCCATTGGCATCGGGTCGGTAGGCACCTCACCACTTCCTATTTTGGTGACTACTTTAATCACTTCAGGAAAGCGTGTTTTTAAGATATGGGCAGCTTTTTGGGTACTTTCAATGGTTGTATTCAGATTACTTCCCGTCAAAACCCTGGTATCTACTGCGAAATCCCCTTCCTCCAATGATGGAATAAACTCACCGCCCAACCTTGACATCACAAAAATTGCCACAATAAACAATATTGAAACCACTGCGATAATGCGCTTGGGCATTCGGATGGCTTTTAGCAAGAACTTTTGGTAAAAAGCTTCTACACAGCGCATACCCCTGTCTGAAAGGTTGTGTTTATGGCTGATTTTCCTGCTCAGCACCCAGGAAGTCATCATTGGGATATAGGTAAGCGATAACAAAAATGCACCCAATAGGGCAAAGGCTACTGTCTGTGCCATTGGCCGGAACATTTTGCCTTCTATACCCTGCAAGCTTAGGATGGGTAGATAGACGATGAGAATGATGATTTGTCCAAAGACAGCACTGTTCATCATTTTTCCCGCAGAACCAATTACCGTGGTATCCATTTCTTTTTTGGATAAATTGGTCATTTGCTGAAACCTGGCATTGTGGGACAATTGGTGCATGACAGATTCTACAATGATGACGGCTCCATCTATGATCAGCCCGAAGTCCAATGCACCAAGGCTCATCAAATTGCCGCTTACGCCAAACATATTCATCATACAGATGGCAAATAGCATGGCCAGCGGAATAACCGATGCCACCAGTAGTCCTGCCCTGAAATTTCCAAGGAATAAAACCAACACGAGAACCACGATCAGTGCACCTTCCATCAGGTTTCTCTCTACGGTACTGATGGCATTGTTAACCATTTTGGTACGGTCAAGGAAAGGCTCAATTACGACGCCTTCGGGCAGTGTTTTCTGTATTTGGTCTACTCTTGCTTTTACATTCTTGATAACCTCGCTGCTGTTTGCTCCTTTCAGCATCATCACAACGGCGCCGGAAACTTCGCCCTGGTCATTGTAAGTCATCACTCCGTAACGGGTGGCATACCCCATCTTTACAGTGGCAATATCCCTGATGAACAAAGGTGTTTCGTTGTTTTTATTGGCAATGGAAATATTGCCTATATCCTCCAGAGTGCCAATCAGACCTTCACTCCGGACATATAGTACGGTAGGCCCTTTTTCGATATATGCGCCGCCGGTATTTTGGTTGTTTTCTTCTAAAGCTGAAAAAACATCATTGATGCTGATTCCATAGGCGTTGAGTTTATCAGGGTTTACCGCAATTTCATATTGCTTGAGTTTGCCTCCGAAACTACTCACTTCAGCAACCCCTTTCACGCTTAATAACTGTCTGCGTACAATCCAGTCCTGAATGGTGCGTAGTTCAGCAATATCATATTTTTGTTCATACCCTTTTTTAGGGCGGACCACGTATTGGTATATTTCACCCAATCCTGTGGAAATGGGTCCTAATGCCGGTGTGCCAATCCCTTGGGGAATCTGGTTTTGAACCTGTTGAAGACGCTCGGATACTTGTTGCCGTGCCCAATAAACATCTATACCATCATCAAAAACAATGGTAACGAGCGAAAGTCCAAAACGGGAAAAGCTGCGTATTTCTTTGGTGCCGGAAATATTGCCAGTAGCTTGTTCTATGGGGAAGGTAACCAGGCGTTCAATATCTGTCGCACCAAATGAAGGTGCTATGGTGATAACCTGCACCTGGTTGTTGGTGATGTCAGGCACGGCATCAACGGGCAGTTTTGTGGTTTGGTAAGCACCTATTCCTATGAGTGCTATGACCAAAAGCCCTATAATGAGTTTATTTCTTACAGAAAACTCAATGATTTTAGTAAGCATAATTTTACTTGTTAATCAAATTATTATTAAATACAATTACAGGTAGATACGGCAGTATCTATCGTAAAAAATAACAGGATTAACCAATTGACGATCACATTCTAAGAAGCCCCGATTTTATGGAGATAGGAATGCATAATAATGGTATAACACTTTCCTCTATGAGTATAGTGCATAACAAAATTGTACTTCAACAATTCATCAGGCAGCGTATAAAGAATACCCTAATAATGGAGTTGAAGATGAAATTCTATACAATCGTACTATAAGAAAAGTCTATGCAATAGATTATCACAAAATACAATGGGGTTATGTTTTTTACTGTGGAAGAAATCGAAAAGAAATACAATGTTCTTTCTCCAAAGTACAATACCAACCTACATTCAAAGGAATTTGCAAAAACGGCATAAAACAGCTTTCCTTATGCAAAGTGCAAAAAGAATTTACAAAAAATCAATCGGTCAAAAAGGAAGAATTAACAAGATTTTGGAGGCTGCCAGATAGCAGAGAGAAACTGATTTGAAACGAACGAATCATCAAAAGAAACTACCTTAGAGGATCTTTGTATATCAATTTTATGAATTGATTCAAAAAAAATCGGTTGGGGGTATACAAAGCAAAAGCTCAATACAGTTCCGTGCATAATGAAAGGAAGCTTTTGATCCTGGTCATAATCATCATCGTGCGGATGATTTTCAAGGTGATTGCCTTCGTAATGAAGTGCCAAAAACTCAATAACGGAAATTTGAGGGCTTTTTTCTTTATGTTCGAAATAATGCTCGACCAACATAGGAAATTTCAACAACTGACCTAACTCTGTTGTTGAAATAAGATACGTAGTTAGAAAAAATATTGCGAGCACTTTTTTCATATACACAAATATACGGAAAACTAACATTCAAAATGACATTTCACCGTAATTTATACTGTGTCTATATAAAATTTGCAAAATTTCGAAATTTAAACTCATTAGTGTTACTTACTGCGAAAACAAATGCTGTAAATTCGGGTCATTCTTGATGCGCTCCATTTCGTTTTGAACGATATTCAACACATCAGATTTTATCTGACGGTAATTGCTTTCAATTTGCTTTTTCATCTTATCCTCGTCGTGTTCATCTACAAAAGAAAGGATTTCTGGTATTTGCTGATAGGATTTGCTTTCTGCTGCTACCTTTTCATTGTCCACCACAATTTCAGCGTGAAATATTTTTTGCTCGATACGTTCATCAAAGTTATCCGATACGGAACCCACGAACATACCCTGCGTTAAGGTAGAAATTTTGGAAGCAGGAATAAGGCTGTCTAATTGTGCGGAGGCTAAGACGGGCCACACCTGCGTTATTTACCATGACATCCAGCTTGCCGTATTGTGTTAAAGCTCCTTGAGAAAAGTAGCCGAATTAGTATTTATTGTAGTCAAAAATGCTTTTTCCACAAATCGAAAAAGGACTTTTGTTTTAATAATGCGGAAAAATCAATCAATGCTTTTTTTATCCCTTCTGTAAGGGGTGCGGTAGCAAGTCCTATGCCGGTGCTTCCACCTGTAATTATTACGTTTTTATTTGTAAAACTCATTTTGTAAAACTCATTTTTTTATATGAGGGCACAAGAGTAAAAAGAGGAAATTCTTTTTCGGTTATTATAGCAATAAAATTATTTCCTTCAGGCAATTTTTAATTAGAAGAAACCTTGTCTATATGTGCAACCAGATCGAGAATTTTATTGGAAAAGCCATATTCATTATCATACCAACTAACTAATTTTACAAATGTCGGAGATAATGAAATACCTGCCTTTATATCTAATACAGACGTTCTTGTTTCCCCAATCATATCCGTAGAAACTACATCTTCGTTTGTATATCCGACAATTCCCTTCATGCCATTTTCTGCAGCATAAATTACGGCATTGCATATTTCTTCGTAAGAAGCCGGGGTTTTAAGTCGGAAAGTAATATCTGCTACCGATACATCTAGTACAGGAACCCTAAACGATAATCCGGTAATTTTACCAGCAAGTTCGGGAATGACCTTCCCGACAGCTTTAGCCGCTCCTGTCGCCGATGGAATGATATTGTTTGAAGCGGCTCTACCTCCTCGCCAGTCTTTTGAGGATGGGCCATCTACCGTTTTCTGTGATGAAGTTGTTGCGTGAACTGCCGTCATCAAGGCTTCTTCTACACCAAAATTATCGTTCAATACTTTAACTATCGGTGCTACGCAGTTTGTAGTGCAGGATGCGTTAGATACAAAAATTTCTCCATTGTAGTTTTTTTCATTTACCCCCATAATAAAAATTCCGAATCAATGAATTATTTGTTAAGACCAACACTTTTTTGCCAAGAACGATTGCCCCTGTTCTTGGCTCTTTTTATTGGTCTGCTCGTTAATGATATTACACCGTTATTCTATAAGACCATAAGCCTCCTTCCTTTAATTTCAAACTTTATATCACTTACTTCTTCTAGCCGATCTAATACGTCGCGTAAAGAGTTACTCTGTTGAAACGTTCCCGTTATTTTCTCTTCTGAATTCTTAACAATGTTGATTTCTTCAATGTTATACCATCGTCCTAATTGCTCAAGAATATCTGTAATTTTTGCATCATTAAAACTAAAGTATCCATCTTTCCAACTGGTTACATCACTCAGATCGACTCCTTTATTTAACATACTAAAGCCATTTTCATTTGTTGAATACTGATCCCCTGGTTTTAATATTACATTACTCTTTGGAGTTATCAACCGGATCGTTCCCTGAATCAAACTCGTTGTTGTCGTAACCTCATCTGAATATGCCCTGACATTAAATTTTGTACCAAGAACTTTAATCTTGGCCTGTTGGGTTTCTACATAGAAAGGTCTATCCATAGCATGCGCAATTTCAAAATATGCCTCGCCAATTAACTTGACATTCCTAGATTCTTTTTTGAAGACAATCGGATATTCCAGAGAAGCTCCGCTATTGAGAAATACGGTTGATCCATCAGCTAATAAAAGCTTACTTTTATATCCTTTAGGGCTAGAAAATATGATAGTTTCTCTGGTTAAACTAGAAAGATATTTCTCATTAGAATTTTGTTGAACTTTGTAAAGTATAGTTCCATTTTCCTCCTTAATGAGCGATACATCGATCGATTTCTCGTTTAACAATAAATTTCCACCCAGATAGGTAATCCGACCATCTGGCAACCTGAGCGAAGGTAAGCTATCTACTGGAAGCAATATATCTCTTGCTTCAGGATGAACAGCTGAAGCTACATGAGTTTGACTTATATGTGATGACCTATAATAGTTAAAGGTTATAATTCCTAGTATAATAAAGACAGCAAATATTCCAGCTATTCGTAAGAAATACCGATGTCTTTGAAACAGCAACTGAAGTGGAGTATTTCGCTTCCGACTTAACGATTCAATGGTGTCCCTTTTGATTTTTTTTGCTTGTATTTGAAAATCAACATCGGACACATCTATATTACTTAACTTATCTAAGGATTGATACCAATTTAACACCTTCATTTCTTCCTCAGGTGTGCAATCCCCATGTAGATATTTTCTTAATAAAGCCTTTGCCTGACTTTGTGTATTGTTCTTTTCCATTCACCTGTATAACCAATAAAAAGTGACACAGGTACTGTTAAGAAATTATTATGAAATAGTATTATTAATATGAATTGTAAAACTTATCAGAAGTAAGGTAGAATAATGGTTTCGACGAATTACAAAACGGAGATGTTTTAAGGCCGAAGTCAAATTATTCTTCACTGTCTGTTCGGATAAAGACAACGTTAAAGCAATATCTTTTACACTTAAACACTCTTCCCTACTCAGATAGAATATTGTCTTCATCGTTTCTGGCATTTTTTCAACAGCTTGATATAAAATCTGCTTTAATTCCTCTGCTATCATATCTTCTTCGATAGAAGAAGTGTATGAAATCTTGTAGCTTTGTGCTAGGAGCTGTTCGTTAACAACCATACGATTATTTTTTATCATTCGGTTTATAACCTCATATTTCGCCGCTTTAAAAAGATATGGATAAAGTGAATCTTCTGCCGTATAAATATCTCGGCGTTTATTCCATAGGGATAAAAATATATCCGGTACAATTTCCGCAGCATCTGTGACAGAGTTCAACCTCCTTGAAACATGTCGAACCAATATCTCCGTATATCTATACATCAGACACGAAAAAGCACTCTGGTCATCTTTCTGAAGTAGGAAGAGTAATTCTTGGTCAGACATCTGTTTCATACCACAAAACTAATCAAAGAATCATATCACAGTTTATTAAATTTATATTAAGGATAATATCTCATCCACCTGTAGTTTTACAGTAGTGTATTTCTATTCGAAAAACCAGAGTAGACCAACCGAATAATCCGGAGAGGCTTGTCATTTTAGCTTGCATATATAAAGGGCTTATATAGTTAGTGTGACTGGAACAACAAAATCTGCCATTTCTGGTATAATTGCAACGCTTGAGACGAAATTCGATATTACTGAGGAATTGACCTTAGCGATTAGAGGAGGAACACTTGGAGATATTTTATAGGAAATCTTTCTGTTACATGTGTGGTGATGTCCTATAATAGGACGATACAATAGAGCAAGCAGAAGTTGGGCAGAGCCCTACTTTTCTTGCCCCATTTGCGAAAAATGGGGTTTAGAGTATCCTCCGGGGATACTCTCTTCGCTCAATGCTCGCATCAAGCCACTTTTTAGTATACTGGACAGTATACTTTAAATCCATTCCACCATGAAAATAATAGGCTGTATATCAAATAGGCAATATATCTAGCCTTACATTTATTCATATAGCTATATATCAAATTTTATAAAAAATAAACTAAATAGATTCTTAGAAGTTGAGAGTTACCTCTTCAATGCAAAACACTTTGTGAAATGATATTTTTTTTAGTAAATTTATATTAAAACATTAACGAATGCTAATACAATTTGGAATAGACTATGGGCTAAAGCCTAAATTCGGAATAATTGGAGATATCAGTTTTCAAGAAAATTATGATAAAGCAAAATGCAAAGGCTTAGTTTACGTCCATTGTCCAGATAGCACAGGAAAGGAAGTGCCTTGCGAGTTTGGTTTTATGATGCAAGAAGAACGGTATGCTGAAAAATTTCTTAATTCATTAATTGCCTGGAAAGAGAAATTAGACGATAGTAGAGCTATAGATTTAGAATTTTTCGAATACGAGAATGGAGATTACCTTCTCTCAATATCACCAAATGTAAAGCTGTTAATTGAAAGTATAATTCCAGACCACCTTAGGGACCACGTTGATCCAGCTGTAGTCCAGATGTATCAGGGGAAAGGAGGAATGAAAATTAGCCAAAATTATAGAAATTTTAAAGAAAACTATTTAAAGGGGAGAAACATTGCTGTACGATATTTTCTTGTAAACGAACACAATCAGATTATAAAAAGAAGTGAAAAATATTTTGTGAAGACTGAGTTCAAATTTTCAATAGAAAACAATTTAGACGATGAATCTAAATTAAATCCCATACTAAATCGTAACATCAAACGATCGAAACCACCCAAAATAAAAAAGGATGATCGGGAATTCATTGACAATAGGAATAAAAAGCTCAAATATTTTTTCCCTGTAACATATCAAAGATTAAGGAATGAAGGATGGTTATCAGAAGTTGTCTCTGAAATCAATAAGCGATATTCAATGGATCAAATTATACAGGCTGTTAGTAATTTAATTTTTATGGAAAGGTTAAAACAAAATGATACAATAAAAATCGACACAGCTAGAAGTGGCTATGATCTTGAATTAATCAAATATTTATCAGAAAATTATGAATCCTTTAATAGTTACTTTCCTGACAGTAGTATATTCAATAAACAAAAAATAGAAAAACAGATACGCCTTGATGAACAGTATTTTAAGAAACAAACTAATAATATATAATTATGACAATTTTAAGTGAAATCGTTGCCTTTCTAAATCAGGATCCGACTGGGATCGCCAGTTCAGTGATCGCCAGTGCTTCTTATGATTTCCTAAAAAACACGCTTAATTTCAAGAGCCTACAAACTAAAATAGGGAAATTATTCAAAAGTGAAAAAGAGACCGAAATTTTCATACAGAATCTATGTGAAAGACCTGCGTCAAATAATGTTGAGAGTGACATAAAGGCTTTGTACCAGGAAACGACGGGCAGTCAAGCCCCATTGGATATACAATCGCTCTTAGTAGACTGGCTTAAAGAGAATAAACACGCGATTGAAAATATAAACAACATACAAATTTCTCATTCAAGCGGCTTTAATATCGGAGTACAAAATGCTGCAAGAGATATTATAAATATACAGGGGGATTACAGGGCTACTAAGGATTCTGATGCAGATCAATAAACAGGAAGCAGACACGATAGTCAACATTGCTGGAAATCTTATTAATTCAGGAGAGCTCCGCATCAATACGGTGTATCTAAATGTAGATGGGAAGCAAGTAGAAGCATTTACGCAACCCGATCAATCTGCCCTGAAAGTCCAATTCAATATAAATTACCTCACATTTCTTCAAAAAAACTTTGAAGGTAAGAATCTTATTAAACGTTCTGCCTGCACAGAAATCGAAGAACTTTTGGATACGAAACAGGAATTGGCTGTAATCGGTCAACCCGGCGTGGGAAAAAGCTGCATGATGTATGAACTATCAAAATCATACGTAAATGTCGTTTATCTCAATCTAAAAAATAAATCGCTCAAGACAGTCCTGCTGTATTTTATCAATAAAATTAATGAAGTCAACAGTCAGCCCCTAACCTTTATAGATGATATTGATATTTGTCTGGAAATATTGCAGAGCCTATTGATCAAAAGCAAAATGATCTTCTTTCTTGATGAGTGCGAGGCAGCAGTTGATTTATTTGAGAGAATACTGCTGCTCAATAAATTTGAAAATAAATTTCTGTACACTTCTCAGAATAACCTGCCATTCACAAATAGCAGAATTGAAATCTTTACACTTGGGACATTTGACATTGAGGAATCCCGACAGTATTTAAATCAACAGGGGCTAATCCTTGATATCTTAACTTTCAATGAGCTGTACGATGTTTCATGTGGAAATGCACTTTACCTATATTACTATAGCCAATATAGTGTCAATCCTCTCCCTAAGGATCTTGCAAACTACCACAGATCAATATGGGGAAGTCTCTCTAACAAGGAAAAAGAATGCCTCATCTTTATTTCACTTTCTTATCTTCCCATGTCAATTACATCGTTGGTTTCACTTGTTTCTTTTGAAAGCTTGCAGGAAGCCAGCGAATTTATAAGCAGATTACGCTTGGCAACAATATCAGATGATGGGCATTTATCTATATTTCATCCCTCATTTAGAGATTTTATTTCAGATGAGCTGGCAAGATTTTCAACTTTAAAAACTTATAAAATTCGGCTAGGAGAATATTATCAGGAAGAGAACGACTATATTCAGGCGACGTTTCTTCTAATTGATGAGAAACCGGATGCAATACATGAATTTGGTTTTGAAGCTTTACCTGGGCTTGTAAACAGGGGTGATCTTGAGCTTGCCAATCGTCTCATAAATATCCTGCTTACTAAAAAACAATCCCCATATGTTACAGGCTACCTTAAATACCATCTTTACGGGAATCTCCGCTTGCTGAATAGAGCAAGAAAGGCGGATGATATTCTCGAAGAAGCACTGAAACTTCTAAAAAAAGCAAGAGACCGCAAACTTTATTTAAGCGCATTAATGGGCAAGGCTATTGACCTTATTGAAAGAGGAGAACATCAAACAGGAATCGATCTCGCAGATTCTATTCTAACAGATAAATCCTGCTCAGATGAATTGTTTAAAGGCCAGCTATTGGTTAGCCTTTCCAAGATATATGTTGACCTCCACCAATTCAAAAAAGCTGCGGTTGCAGCAAAAACAGCCTATGATTCCTTTGCAAAAGAAAACCATCTCAATGGGTTGATATCAAGCCTTTCAAATTTAGCCTCTGCATTGGGATGTACAGATGACCAGAAAAAACTTGCAGAGGAATATGCGCTGAAATTACTCCAGCTCCCATTGGAAAAAATAAATTATGGTACAAAGTTGATTGTCCTAAATGTCTTAACATCCTTAAACCGTCAGAACAGGAATTATGAAGCAGCAAAAACGTATGGGTATGAAGCAGTATACCTTTGCCAGCATTATAAACTTGAACAAAAAGCAATTTTGAATCTTACCAATTATGGGAATGTAATTAGGGATACCGGAGATCTAACGGGAGCAATAGCAATCTATGAAGAGGCATTAGAACATAGTGTTAAGCTCGATCTACCTAAAGAACAATCAAGGGTTTGTTGGATTTTATCAAGTATCTATGCTGAACAGGGCGAACAGACGAAAAGCTTAGAATTTATAGCGGTTTCGATCAAGATGGCCGATAGGGTCAATTATCTTTATGGAATGGCACATGGACTGGATGAACAGGGAGCACTACTCTCAGAAATGAAGAGAATGAGTGATGCCGGTGCTAGCTACGAGAAGGCATTCCATATATTCAATTCAATGGACGACATGGTCAGGGAAAGTAGAAATTGTCTCACGAATGCAATCTTATGTTATATGGAATCCGAAGAGTCCGACCGGCTCGAAGGACTTATAAATCTTTCATTGGATAGCTTGGAAACCAGCCGTTTCATCGACCTTGGAGGGATTTCCGATTACGACAGAATCAATATCGATGTACATAATTATTTCCTCAGAATAGGTAAAAAGGCAACAGAGTCAGTAAATGCACCAAATTTAATTCAGTCATATCTCAATTATTTAAAATATTGCAAAAGAACTCCTCTGGTCAGCAGTAAGGATTTTAAAAATTTATTACTTCAACTCAGTAAGAATGTAAACACAAACAAATATATCAAAGCGAATCTTGCTGTCCTCATCGAGCAATCAAGCAATTTATTAAACCGGAAAGATTTATTGGACATCATCGAATCTTTAGACCAACAGTTAGAGGGCTTTTTTGCGAGGGAAACAGAATTTGAGATAATTTTCTTAATAAGCTTGAAAGAAGGATTCAATATTGAAATAGGAGTATTAAAAGACGAATTGACCAACATAAAATTGACTATTAACTTTATATTATTTTTATACTCACTTCCAAAGTGTCTATGCTTTAAAGGGAACAAAATGGAATCGTTCTGTAAGATTAACATGATTAACTACTCTACACTTATATCCCATTTAGGTAACACTAAGGTGCCGTCATTTAATTTTGATGATTTCATACAAGTAACTATCTTAAATCGACCGGACTATACGATACCTCTTTTTGTCGTTGTGAATGATGACTTTGAGTCTTTTTCAGATCTCATGGAAAAAGAAGAGAACAAATGTAATTTCTACTTTATCCGAACATTGATTAATGAACTTATCGGACATTTCCACCATGCCAAAAAGAATATTATCTGGAAATACACAAAGTCTTTAAGCCAAGAAATAGCTCATCTATATGATTATACAATGATTTCTGGCCAGGCGGAAATCCAATCTGATTTTCATGTTGATCTTTCCAAGCTTGACGAAGCATTTAATTCAACTGATTATGAATGATATAAATAAAATTTTCAAGCAAGCGATGTACTTGCTCATTCCTCCTCCAACCCATAAAAACGAAATCCCCACTTTGGGTATTGGATTTTCAAATCGAGAATTACCTTTGACCGCAAGCAAATTGCTGAAATTAGAGGATGTCGACTTTATTCTTAATCTTCATATAGTAGGAATGTGCGTAGATCTAGTAGCTAGTGATAGTAAAAGTTCTAAAGATGTATTTCGAGCGCACTTAAATTGTGATTTAAATGAAGTCAACAATTTCAGAAAAGTAGTTAAAAACAATTCAAAAAGTGCTTTTGTATTGGGTGTCTTTGAAAATTGCGAATTTTACGAATTATACGAAGGCAAAAATTTTGAACCTTTTATGGTTAATAAAATACAATTTATCGAGAATTGATGAATATAATTTTTATCACTTAGGACTTGTTATAAGAATATAGATGCTTGTGAGATCTTTTCGGAAAGACAAGATAAAAATACTCTAGAGTCTAAAGCCTTTTTCGTGCTAAACCCGCCTGCATTTATTCTCTTCCAAACGAAAGGAAGTGTATATAAATTCATTTGTAATAAATTAAATCTATGTCAGCACACTACTTTAAAGCAAGAAAAATACTTGATTTCAAGCCACATCCTTTCTCAATCGGAACGATAAAAGGAGTCCCCAGCGGATATGAGGACAATCATTTTCTTTTAAAGATCTATGGCTTAAAACGTGAGGTATTTGACGATTACTATCAGTACCATCTGGAATATTATCTTTCCGGTGAAAACCGTTCAGAAAAGGAATTCTTTTCCCATGTATGGCATATCGTTTCCGATAGAATTGATTATTTTAAAGGCCAGAGCCCCTATTCTTCCAAACATCCGCTCTATATTTCCAATATTGGAAAGCTGAATGAATTCCTTGATTTTCTCGCACCGCTGGATAAATGGAACATTAGACCAAACGATATGCTGATAAAAGAGAAGGACGGAGAGATCATGAAATTGCGAGCAAAACTGGAAACCCTGCAAAAGAAACTGGCCGATCTTGAAAAATACGAGGTGTCCGTCAAACCGATGGTACAGGATGACCATCTTCCCACTTTTATCGACCTGCTGCAACAGATGAGAAATCTGACACTTCCGAATGGAAGGAAGCTCCTGGTCAGCGACCACGAAAGCCCTTATTACAAAATGGTCTCGAAATATTTCGTCTACAATGGCAAAGATATACCGGTCAATACCGTGCGTAACTATTTTGTGCAGAAAGATCCAAAAGATTCCATGAAAGGTGTCAAAATCCCCGATGATAAAAAACTGTTCCAGATAATACCAATAAAACAGGGATAATAGTGATCCTGTTCGACTACTGAACATGACCAATGGACTCCAATGGTCATCCAGACTATTCTCCCAGCATCCAATTTTGTACCGGTGGCAAGGCGCAGATGCCGAGCCAGTATTGTTCACAAAATTGGTATGCTTATGGTATTTGACATCCTGACAAAAGAAGACTTACAGCAGTTCAAGAAAGAACTACTTGAAGAGATCAGACTGGTTTTAAAACGAGAAAATTCAGGAAACAGCGGAGATAAGGAATGGCTCCGTAGCAGGGAGGTAAGAAAGAAACTGGACATATCTCCCGGAACCTTGCAGAACCTACGGATCACGGGCATTTTACCCTTTAAGAAGATCGGGGGCAGCATGTACTATCGCAGCAGTGATGTCGATAAAATGATGGAGGGAGGCAAGGGCAATGGATAACAGTATACAGGATCATTACTTTAGTTCATATTTGGAGCAAACCGCAAAAGACAGTAGGTTGCTTCCATCGCACATCGGACTACTTGCGGCAATGTTTTATTATCACCAGAAAGAACGTCCCGGGGAATTCTTTCATTCCAGCCGTAAAAAGCTGATGCATTTTTCACGTATAAAGTCCATTGCGACCTATCACAAATGCCTTTCCGATCTCATCCTTTATGGCTACGTGGATTACATCCCCTCCTGGCATCCGACAAAGGCCAGCCGGTTCCGGTTTATCATTGACAATAATCCCGACAGTAATGGCTAGATCAGATGAGAATATACGGTCAGTCCGTTTCCCAGTGGAAGTGGATGGCCGTCTGGCACTGCTCTCCCGTAAACTGGGCAGGACCAAGCGGCAATTGGTGATGGAGATGGTTGATTATTTTTATAGGAGCAAGAAAGACCCTGCTGACCTGAATGACGAGGTCCTGAAAAAAGAACTTTCCAGTGGGGTAAGCCGTATCCTTTCCTTTATCCGAAAACAGGAGACCGACCTATTGGTTCCCCTGTATTCCATGTTGGACGAGCTTGGTGCTGTCACCAAACAGCAATCCGGTCTAATTGATCTGATTTCCGATGAACAGCAGCAGGCATCTGAATTTCTGAAAGCAAATACGGAATATCTCGGGAGTCTGGATAAAGTCCTTAAAAAAATATTCTTGGGCATTACACAGAAACAGGAATTAAAGGATGGTTTCAGAAGGATCCTTGAACATTACATTGCCCAGCGGGAAACACTGGGATGGCCGGTATCCAACGCAAAAAAAGAGGAACTGGCAAAACAGGTCAGGGAAGCACTGGATAAACTTTAGCCGCTATGTATATCAATATCACGGATTCCGAAACAGGAAACAATAAAGGAAGTTGTGGCGATCTTGTCGCCTATCTGGAAAAAGAAAACCGCCTTGCCGATAATAAAAAACAGGAGCACTGGTTCAATGGCGAACGGAACGATATTAGACCCCATGAGGTGCGCATCGGGATTGATGGCAATATTGCCAAACTGGGCAGGGAGGACAGTAAATTCTTCCTGCTCAATATCAGTCCCAGCAGAAAGGAGATCGATTTCCTGCTCACTACTTATGGCGAGGATGGGGCAAAAGAAAAATTAAAGGAATATGCCTCCAAGATCATGGATGAATATGCCCGAAATTTTAAACGCCCGGGAATAGAAAACAACAAGGATCTGTTATGGTTCGCCAAACTTGAAAACTACCGGTACTATAGCCATAAAGATAAAGAGGTCAAAAATGGCACGAAAAAAGAAGGCCAGCGCAAGGAAGGTCCACAGATGCACGTTCAGGTCATTGTCAGTCGAAAGGACATTACTAACCGTATCAAACTGAGCCCGCAGAACAAATCACGGGGCAGGAATGTGGAGCATTCCAAAAAGCTCGGGCAGTTTGACCAGATGGCCTTTAAGCAGTGCGGGGAATCTGTATTTGATAGGATGTTCGGTTTTGACCGAAAACTGAAAGAAACTTTGCAGTATGCGAATATCATGAAGAATGGCAATGCGGAACAGAAAGCACGGCTTCATACCTTTGACAGGCTTCTGGAAAGAGGGGCTATTCCAAAAATGGAAGAAGGCTGGACAGATCGGATACTTGCTAACCCCGCTCAGGACAGATCTACCATACTGCGGGATATATTATCTTCCTTTGCCACAAATGGACTTGGACTCCTGGATATCCTTCTTGATCCCGTTCAGGAGTTTAGCGGTCAGAGTACGGTCACTGATGAGGAAGAAAGAAAGAGGAAGCGCAAAAAGAAAAAACGGGGACAGCGAAGGTAAAAAAGACTATTCAAATAATTATGAAAGTGGTATAGAACAATGATCCAGCATGACATAAAAATTATCTGCCGGATCTTTGCTTCGGCTTTCCCCGAGCCGTTACGCTTCATTTTTTCGGTAAATGTAGGATAGATATATGGTTTACTGAATATAACCAAAACTTATATACAGTAAAAGATATAAATATATATCTATTGGTATATATAGCTACTGATATGGATATCCATCGTTACCGCTTCTGCAAATTTACCCACGATGACACAAAGGTCAAGGGTATACTAAACGCCCCTACGCACTCATCCCTAGCCGGCGCCCTTGACCCAATTGTGCCGTCTTGCCTTTTGGTGGCCTAAGCGGTGAGGATGGAATGGTGTGTCCCGACCATCCGGCGACAAGGGAGGGGGAGTAAATATGTATTTATCAGAACAGTAATAAGCTATTCTCAAAGAAACAATCAAAAATGGGTTAATAGGCTATGTTATTTTTATAAAGCTGACCATGGTCAAGACCGATAGAGAGAATGCAATAAAAAAGACAGACACCCCAACATATAAAAATGTCAAATAGACCAAATAAATCGTATATTAAATTTATTTGCTCCATTTCACTGATTAAGTTGGTGCTACCAACTTATTAATAACATAAAGTATGAAAAAATTAAAATCATTAGTATTTATCCTATTGATTGGAGTAGGAATTTGCAATGCCCAAACCGGCAAAAACCACTTTATCGACCTACCTTCAACCGATCCGAAAACGACTTTTGAGAACGTCTTACAGCTTTTTCTTTCGAGCGATTATTTTGTCCTGTCAGCGGATAAGCACTCAGGATTTATACAATGTAAAATCGTTAACGATGACAGCAAAGTTTTTACAAAGCTAAAGGTAGAGATTCTCGAATATAATCTCCTGATACGAGAAAACCAAGATAACGGCGCACGGATATATATTCAGGCCAACCTTAAACAAAAAATTCGTTCTGCTAGCGTGAATAACGATGGAGTTTACAGTGATGATATCGGGGTAACTAAAAAGCCAAAATATTATGAACCCTTGATAACATTTCTTAAATCAAATTTAAACTAAAACTTGTTTGGCATACGGATAAATATCATCCTTGTTGCAGGATTTTGGCGGAAAACTGCGCATTAAACATAGTTTATTTTTCATTTTCGTATCTCTATAAATTAATCGCAAGGATCGCTTTTTGTTATATTATACCCACTTACCTTTTGGTTGCCTTAGCGATGAAAAATAGTATAGATTGTCCCAACCTATTTGGCCCAAGTTCTTAATTCTTCAATTTTATACATCATCTGTGACACTCAAACAATCCGAAAAATCAGCTAAAATGCGATTTAACTCTTTTGGTTTTTTTGTCCCCAGATAAAGAATCTCTCCATTTTTTAGGATAACCCTTAAACTATATCGCCCCTGAAGAACAAAATAGTTTCTGTTCCGGAGCAGATCCAGACCATAGATCCGATAGAATTTTGCTCGTTTATGTTCCACCAGATAAGCTTCTTTTATCGCATACCATGGTATAATGGCGAAATGTCGGTCTAACGGAAAGAACCGAAATTGAATCTCCCTGGATGTGATCCGTAATTCCATTTTGATCAGAAGAAAATAAACGGTAAAGAGGACTGACAACGGGGCACCTGCAATAAAAAGAATATTACCGGCAGGAACATTGCCAAAAGGCTGCCCCAATACAACCTGGACTATAAATCCCGCGACAAATAGAATGTTTAAACCAATCTGGATGATCCAGAATAAAGGACTCGTAATCTTTTGTTTTTTCCCGGTACAGTATTGCCATATTATTCATTGTATTATTTTGGGTGAAATAATGTGCCTAGAGGAAATTAACATTGATGAGGCTTCCTTATAGTATTTCAGACAGGTTCATTAATTCGTTTTATCTCAACTGTGACATATAGCGGTATATAAAATCGGGGCTCTTGAGCCGCTCTTTACCATATTTATTGATCTGGTCGGCATATTGCATCAGTAACCCGCAGCCTGCTTTATTAAAGAGTTTTCGGAGACCTTTATCCCCTGAAATATCATAAAGCAGAAAAGCATCCATGCAGTCGACCATAAGGTGTTTTCTGTCCAGCAGTTTCAATTTTGTCATTTCTTCAAGCCTATTGCCCTCCGGTGTTCCCGAATTGGTCAGGAAGAGAAAAGTCCGGATCAGCCACTTGTCCCGTTGGAGTGAAATGACAAAGTAGCCCACTTTGTAGGTGGCAAGATAACATTCCAGCAGTACGTAATCCTTCTTTACAATGGTTTTCACTGTGCCTTCCCGTATAACATATCCAATATAGGCCTGCACATATCCCCGCCAAAAAACTGCCCGCTCTTCGAAACGTTCAAGTGCATGCTGCTGGGCGTATATCGGTAGAGCGATATCATCGTCGACATTGATTAATCCCAGCTGGCTCGGTCTGATGGAGATCCAGTCAAACTCATCTACTTTGGTCGCTGACGGCACTCCCATACGGACAACCGTTCTCTTCTTTCCGTCAACATCCTGCAGAGCGGTGGTATGGGACAACCTATGCACATGGATTTCGTTAGTCCCGCCGAACTGTTCAACCGCCATCCGGTCAAAACTGAACCGCACCGTTCCTTTATAAAAATCATAGAGCTGCAGGTCATTGAGGCTCATGATCTGGATGATCTTCATCCGCTGCTCGGCAAACCATTCGGTAGTGGTAAAATAGGGTGCGAAAACTTCCCTTAATCTGGAAAATCCTTTTATCCTGCCACCGACCCTATACTGGATATAATGCAGGAGTACCAATGCATCGGTCAGAAATCGGGCATAGGAAATCTTCTCGCCCAATAAGGTCTCGATATGTTGACCACTGAGCAGCTCAGCCAAAGTCTGTTTATAGTTTCTCAGTTCTTCGGCATTCAGGACACGCTTGCCGTGGGGTATCACCCGAATATCGGGATAACGATATAGGTATAAAAGACGGAGGCTACTTTCTGGCAGTAGTTCGAAATATCCCTTACCGACCAATTTCTCACAGATAATGCGTAACCGATGGTAAAACACCTGCCGACGGGCCTGTTCCTTTTGGCCATAATTAGTCTTTCTGTGGCTGGATTTACTCATACACATCTCTTTTTATCTGTCATACAGAGAGCTTATTTTTCACTTATGGAGTGATATAAATATTCATTAAGTTAATAAAATATAGGTATAATACCAACTATTAAAGGTTGAAAAATGGGCTTCGGTCAAATTGACTCCCCCTAAGGATTGAGACAGGTGTTTAAATATAAATGATAACGTGGGAAATATGAGATTAACCGTAAGATCAAGATTACCATTGAACCTGTGAAGAACAGCGCTAGTTTTTTAAATTAAATTATTGTCTAGAAATGTTCAGTTTTAGCAGTAACAATAAGCTAGCCCAATAATAGGTACCTTTGCTATTAGGCAGGTAAGCAGATAAGTTGGCAAAGCACTGATCGGATAAGCTAATGCCCAGTAAAGAAAAAAGGCCCCCACCCCGAGAGATAGAGACCAAGTTCTCAATTTTAAATTTCTTGAAATGAAGATATTGTCTAATCAGCCTTTTAAAGATCGAATCTCTTTTTTCAACTCTTCTATTGTTCGATTTGCCTCAGATAATTCCTCTCTGCAAATTGTATGTGCTCTTAACAATTCATTATGACTTTCAAGCAGATTAGTATATTTCTGTTGAACTCCTTCAAACTGTAATTTCAAGTCTGAATAACTCTTCTCTCCTCCAACTGGATTAGATCGAAAATAGGGTGCCAATTCAGGGAAATCAATAGAGAAATCATGAGGTATAGCCTTCCCATATTTTATCATGATTGAATCGGATAAAAATTCCTTTTTAAAATGATTGTACAATGTGTTAGATTTATAACCAGCTCTTTGAGCGATACTCTCATTCGTATCTGTACTCAACGACACTGCGATATATAATGCCAATCCTCTCCCTGTATATTCTTTATCAGTTATTTTGCTATTCTTTTTTCTCACAAAAACTATTATCTCAATTGACATAAAGATACGCAGGCTTTATGTTGATAATAAAATTGAAAATAAGTTGATTTATATTGATTTTTGTTTATATTTGTAATATATAGTGTTTGTAAAACTATTTTTTTATTGATTTTAATGGAGTAAAATAGAATTAAATCAATAAGATTGGATTAATTGAAGTTAACGAACTCTCGTATCTGAATTTGGCGATTTGCAATGCGAGTGTGAGTACTGCGTCAATTTTCCTATCTTTGAGAAATCTTTTCTCAGGGTAGGGTTGACGCTTGCTTAGACCATGCATTGCAATATAACCTTCGGGTTATACATTGAAAATTACTTCCCTGAGAGTAATGAGTAAAGGTTTCGCCAAAGCCTCAGATGCAAAGGAAGGCAAGTAGTCAACCTACTTTTAGCTTTTCGAGAGTTCTTAGAAATAAGAACTGATGAAAACAACAAGTATACAAAATAAGCATTATTGTATGTCATCGAAGAATGGCACCAATAGTGCTTATTTTGTTTTTTTCTCTAGCAAAAAGCAACTGCTTCAAAAATTAGCCTGCCCACCCGAATAATCGGGTGAGATAACCCTATACCGCTCCCTTTCTGTCCCGACCGAATCCGTCATAAATTTTCCAAGGGGCTGGGAGCGGCTATTCTTATAATCCTAAAAACAGACCAATTTTCATCGAAAAAATGAACGCTATCGGCGTAACGGATATACCATGCCCTGATTTTTCGACTATAAACAGACCCGATTATGATCACACTCATATTATTAATACTAAAAGATATTCTAAAAACACACCTTTACAGGGGAAACAACCTGTTAAAGATGTTCACCACAATTTTCGTTTCTATGTTTAGTTTATGCTCAGCACAGTCCGTGAAAACACGGGCTGATGCCAGGCAGACTACCACGAAGATAACACGGGAGACTATCCCTTATTTCGTTACGACCACTGATAAGGATGATATCCGGGGGCAGATATTACATTTTAACCCCGATGCCAATCTGGGCAAATACCCATTGTTTGAATATAATGTGAAGATGGACCGGATATCTCCGCTTAAAATAGGACAAAAGGTACCGGATGATATTATGGATCTACCTATACGCATAGCTGGCGATAGATACGGAAGAGACAGTGTCACGCTAAGGAAACTTTCTGCAGACAGGATGCTCGTATTGGACTTTTGGGCAACCTGGTGTGCACCCTGCCTGGCTTCGATGGATAAATGGAAAGAGCTTCAGCCAAAGTATGGCGATCATGTTCAGTCTGTCGGTCTCATGCTCGACTATGATTATAAAGCGGAACTCACTACCAGAAAAAGGAACTGGACTTCGCCACAGCTTATAGGCCCCGAGGTATACCTGCTAAATGCCTATTTCTGCGGCACACCGGTTACAGGCCCCTCGGTATGGATAAAAAACGGAACCTTGGTCGGTATCACTGATGCAACAACCAATATCGAGCCTATTCTCGAAAAAATGATCGCTGGTGAAATTACTTCCATTCCCCAGAAGTATATGTGGAAATCACCATTTTAACAGGGAGGGAATATGAAAGAGTATTTTATTATTACTATCCTATTTATACTGTCCATCCTAACTGCAGATGCCCAGATTTCGGGCTACGTAAGGGATGAGAACAGTGCTGCCCTGCACGGTGCCACACTGACACTAAAGAGGTCAGGTATTTCGGCAAAGACAGGCAAAAACGGCTTCTTTTCTTTTGGTAAAATGGAGCTACCGGACAGCCTGTCGGTCAGCTTTATGGGGTACAGCACTAGGAGAATGGCGGTTACTTCAGCCAATGGTAACCTCACTATTATGCTACAGAAAAACAGCCATACCATTGAAGAGGTGCAGGTTGTCAATACCGGGTTCTACAGTGTTCCAAAAGAAAGGGCTACGGGATCTTTTACTGTCGTTGACAATAAACTGCTGAACCGTTCGGTGGGTGGAAATATCCTACAGCGACTCGACGGCGTGACCTCCGGAGTTCAGTTTGTCACACCAAATGGCACCAAAGCATCCGACATCCGGGTAAGGGGACTGGCGACCATACAGTCCGATGCGAGCCCGCTCATTGTTGTCGACAACTTTCCCTATGACGGAGATATCAGCTCCATAAATCCGAATGATATTGATAACATCACGATCCTGAAAGACGGTGCAGCCGCTTCGATATGGGGAGCACGTGCGGGAAATGGTGTGATCGTGATCACGACAAAAAAAGGACAATATGGACAGAAAGACCAGCTTTCCATCAATAGCAATGTGACTATTGGCCAAAAACCCGACCTGATGTACAGCCGGAACCGTCTACCATCTGAAACTGTCATGGCGATTGAAAAAGAGAAATACGAAAAAGGCGGGTATTATCTGGAAAATGCACAGCAGACTGCTTTTCCTGCGTATGTGGAAATGCTGATCGCGCGGGATAAGGGAACGCTAAGCCCTGAAGAATTTGCCCGGCAGGAAGCCATTTTAAAAAATACGGAAGTTCGCCAAGAAGCGATGAAGTATCTTTACCAGCCCGCCGTATACCAGCAGTATGCGCTTAATGCACGTGGGGGCGGTGAAAGTTTTACTTATTATGCTTCGGGAGGATATGACAAAAACCGCTCCAGCGAAGTCGGAGCCTTCAATGACCGGATAAATCTCAACCTACAAAATACATTCAGGCCATTTCCCCAGCTGGAACTGTCCACGGCGCTTTGGTACAGCAGACAGACAAATCAGAATAACCAGATCACATTGGACGATCTCAGGGGGAATGCCACCAATATAGGTCTTTCTCCTTACACAAGACTAATGTATGAAAACGGAAATCCTGCATCTGTCATAAAAGAGTACAGACAGCCTTATGTGAACCAGGCAGGGGCTAATGGCTTACTGGACTGGGAGTATCGTCCGCTTGAGGAACGGGGGCTTATGGACAGGCGGGGAAACGGTGACGAGCTCAGGGCCAACCTTGGGCTGAGGTATAATTTTTTCAGGCATTTCAACATCAACGCTACCTATCAATATATCAGGGGCAGCTCATCCAGCACGGCCGAGTATGATAAAGATAGCTATTACGCGCGCAATATCGTCAACCGCTTCACACAGGCCGATGGCACACGGATTATCCCCTATGGCGGAGTATTCCGCGAGCTGCCGTCCAATTTTTCGCGGAGCCATTCTGCACGCGCACAGCTGGACTACTCACAGAAATTTAGCGAAGAACATGAGATAACGACACTGGCAGGTGCTGAGATCAGGGAAATGATACAGCTTACCGACCCGGGCTATACGCTCTACAATTATGATCCCGATCTGATGATCGGGGACAACAATTACAACTATACCGAGAACTATAGGACACGCCCCAGTGGAAGATCAAGACTCCTTGCCCCTCCGTCTGCAAAACAGCAGCTTACCGACCGTTACCTGTCCTATTTTGGAAATGCAAGCTACACCTATAAAACCAGATATATTCTCTCCGGTTCACTCCGATGGGATGGATCAAATCTGTTCGGTGTGAAAACCAACCAAAAAGGAACGCCATTATGGTCAGTAGGAGCAAGCTGGGAACTTACCAAAGAATCCTGGTTCAAATTGCCTGCCATGGATTATCTGCGCTTGAGGGCAACTTATGGAGTCGCAGGAAATGTAAACAAAAATGTAAGTTCCCTTCCAACTATCGAACATGCTGCGACCAATGAAAACACCGGGCGTCCACAGGCGATTGTGCGAAGTATCGGAAATCCATCCCTGCGCTGGGAACAGGTAAAAACATTTAACCTGGGTCTGGATATCCGATTGCTCAATAATCGTATTTCGGTAAGCGCCGATTATTACGTAAAAAATGCAAATGACCTGATCGGAGCCAGCGTACTTCCACCCAGTACCGGAATTTATCCGGAAAGCTTTGCTGAAAACTCGAATCTTGTCAACTATGCGAACCTGAAAACACAAGGAATGGATTTACAGCTCAGCAGCCGAAATATCCGTGGGGCTTTTAACTGGAACAGTGCGCTTCTTTTCAACATTGTCCATAATCAAGTCACCCGATATGCCGCAGATAATAATATCGGATTATACAATTATCTGCTTTCACCTTCTTTTCCTGTTGTGGGAAAAAGCAAGGATATTTTATATGCGTTACCTAAATACTCGCTCGATCCCGCTGATGGCACAGTGCTGATGTTCATTGATGGTCAGCGTACCAGGAACGGAGTGGAATATTATAACAGTCTTTCGCCGGGTGATCTCATCGGCACAGGGATCACCGTTCCGACCACTTACGGTTCCTTACGGAATGAGATCAGATGGAAGAATTTGAGTCTGTCTTTCCTTATTTCATGGAAAATGGGGCATGTATTCAGGCGCTCGACAACTGTTCCCGATGGAGAATATAGGCTGCAGTATCATATGGACTATCTAAAACGATGGCAAAATCCGGGGGACGAACACTGGACAGAGATCCCGGCAACATCCCAGAACCCTTCGGACAATATGTACAGCATGTTTGAGCAGTATGAAAATTTTGTGACCAGCGGTAGCCATCTGCGGTTTCAAGATCTAAGCTTTTCCTATGATTTCCCTGCATCTATGTTACCGAAATCGGTGTTTAAGAATGTACAGTTCTATGCATATGCAAGGAACCTGGGGATAATCTGGAAAGCTAACCGATATGGTTTAGACCCAGATTATCCTAATGCAGAGTATGTTGCGCCAAAAAGTTTTGCTTTTGGCCTGAGGTTGGACTTTTGATAAGGAGACTATGAAAGATTTAAGAAACTATTTGATTTTTTGCCTTGCCATTATTTTGACAGGTTGTGGCAAAGATTTTCTGGATGCAAAGAGGACATCCAATCAGGTTGTGCCAAAGACCGTCAAAGATTATCTGGCGATCCTGAGCCGGGATAACATGTATTATACTTCAAGCGATCTGGCTTACCTTGGAGCGGACGAATATTACGTCAAAAATTCCGCAGATCTTGTTGCGGGCTCACGGTACACACCATTCCACCAGTATGCTTATACCTGGCAGGACAACCCCTATGGCACCCAGAGAAATATCAAGGACTGGGATTTAGCGTATGAAAGGATCATGTACGCCAATCTCGCCCTGGATGTTGAATCTGCCCCATCCGGTCAGGGTGAGATCGCTGACAGGGACAGGGCAAGGGTGGCCGCCCGTTTTCACCGCGCATGGAATTTTTACCAGCTCGCGCAGCTGTTCTGCAGGCCATATAATGAACAGACTGCCGACAAAGATCCAGGTTTACCCCTACGGCTGGATTATGATGTTTCAGTCAGATATGACCGGTCATCATTGAAAGAGGTTTACGACCAGATAATAAACGATCTGACGGAGGCAGAAAATATACCAATAATGGACGACACTAACCCCTATATGCCGGGCACCACAGCTGTGCAGGCTCTTTTGGCGAAGGTCTATCTTGGGCAGGGAAAGTTTGATATGGCACTCCGGTATGCAGATATCGTGCTCAAAAAAAAGAATACGCTTGTAGATTACAATAAGCTGACGGGATCAGTCACTGATATTTATGGAAGCTATTTTGAGCCTTATGGAAAAAATAATCCCGCTATTATTTTTTATTCAGCAGCTGCCGTTGGGGGAATCATAATGCCTACAATGCAAAATATAGACACTCTTTTCACCGAATCTATTCAGCAGGAGGATCTCAGGGGGAAAATATATTTTTTTACAAGGCCATCAGGAACAAAAGTTTATACCGGTTCATATTGTGGTTACGGAGGAAATGAGTTCTTCACAGGCCTGAGTGTTGAAGAAATGTTATTGATCCGTGCAGAATGCGCTGCACGCGCCGGATCGGAACAAATTGCATTGGATGAAATCAACCTTTTACGAAGGAATAGATTTAGTAATAGTGCATATAGAAACCTTGGTCTTGCGGAGATTAGTGACCTTTTGGGATATATATTTTATGAAAGGAGAAAAGAACTTTTCATGCGGGGAAGACGATGGGAGGATGCGCGAAGGCTCAACCTTGAAGGGAAATATCCGGTCACTTTTTCCAGAATACTGGATGGGGTAAAATATACACTTGCTCCAAATGAAAAAAAATGGGTCTGGCCTATTCCACAGTCGGAAATTGATGCCAGTGGCATCCTGCAGAACGAAAGATAGCAAAGGGAGGCAAAATTTGCCTCCCTTTTGGATACTGCCCAAATTAATGAATTTTAGTCAGTTAACAGATGCTATTGATGCTGGCGGAAAGCTTCGGAAGTGAAACCGTCATCGTTTGCTTCCTTGACTGTCGCGGGCATATCAGCAGGATCAAGGGCGTCGCTTAGCTGAACAGCACAGGTAGCTCCTGCCAAAGTGTTACAGCTGCCGCTTGGCGCTCCGCCCGGATATAAACCGTCAATCTTTTGATTGGTCGCAATATTTCCACCTGCAGGATTGATCAGGCTCACCTGATACCATGTTGGCGTTGCCTTTTTGCTTTCATGGTTTTTCCAGGAAACGGTGAGAGTCACAACTGATGCCAGAACCAACAGTGCACCGAAGTTCAAATTTTTAAGTAATGTTTTCATAACAAAAAATTTAAGGATTAGCATGCGCTGATTTCATCAGGCCCATTGCATGGCCTGCCCCTATACCTTCCCGAGGTCCCGGTTTTGGGGTGATTTGCAGATTATGGCAGGGAGACCTTTACCCTGCACGTTCAGCCGTGTTATGATAAGACCGTATCCTCCTTTCTGCCAAATCCGGAAATGACGTCTTTTCCCAGATGGCTTCTATGGGCCAATATCCAGTATATTAAACCAAGAATAATAAACAGGCTATTGAGTACAATATGCAACCAGTGATTATTTGTTGGCCAGATACCTGCACATGCACAGGGCGTATAACCGAGTACCCCCGACACGCCGAACAGTAGATATAGCGTGAAAATAGTCATCACGATGGTAGATAGTCTGACCCCGAGCTGTACTGTGGATTTATAGAGCAGCAATACGGTCAAGACTATATACAGAGCCGGGAGGCCCCACAGAAGGCTGTGTTCCAACCATTGCGGGAATGACTGCAGTGCCATCTCACTTTTGGTCTGTTCCCAGCCCGAGAGTTTCAATGCAGCAGTGATCCCCCACAGCAATATAAAGCTGTACTGACCGGTGACTTTTATTATCCTCTCTCTTTTCATGTCCCTGTTAGTCTTATATCTCTACTCCTTGTAAAAATGGGAGCAAATGATAATGTTTAGTAATCTTCTTTTAAACCCTGATTCTATACTGGTAAAATTAAAATGGGAATCCTGATTTTTTTCGTGGATTTTGGACAATTTTTTGGCTGTTTTTAGGCATAAAATTGTCCAAATTTCAGGTTTTTGTCGAAATGCAATAATAATTGAGGATTTTGCCCGCGATCAAGATACTATTTTCCGTACGCCTGGCGGAAAGTTTCGATATCATTATAGCCGACTTTTGCCCAGACTGCAGACATGGGGAGTCCGGCACCATCAATGAGCTTTTTGGCTTCTTTCAGTCTCACCATGGTAATGTATTTTACTGGGCTCACATGGAACTCCGTGATAAATTTCCTTCGTAGGGTTTTTTCCTGAAAACAGAACCGGTCTGCGATCTTGTAAACTGTAAGGTTCGGGTCGCTGTAATTTTGCTCTATATACTCCTTAACTTTATAGATGGGTTCATTGCTCCGCTGCTCCAGCATATTTTCATAATATCCAAGGGCACCGACCAACAGGTCCCTGAGCAGTTTTGGAAAATTCTTTTTTATCGAATTTGCGAATCGTTCCAGAAAACGCAACCAGATCAGCACGTCGTCGCCTATCTCGCAATGGGGCATGACACCGAACAATCTATCGGACTCCATGAGCAGGGCCAGTGCTTCCTTTAGTCTGAGATAGGATTTAACTTTATGTTTAGCCCAGGCAGGAGATATCGAAACTGCGAGCACAAGGCTTGTGCCCGGGCTGGGAAAGTGTGCATGATATGTTCCAGCATTGCCACGGGATATATAGAAATATCCTTTTCTGGCTGCTGTGATCAATTGCTGACGTTCGGTGGTAAACCTGATCTCACCATCCAAACAGAATAAAATAAAAAGCCTGTTCTTTAGGGTGCGGCAGCCAAACCGGAAGGTTCCATCGGAATCCAGCTGCAGCAGCTCCATTTGAAATTGTTTAAGGATAAACCGCTGGCGGTGGAGCACTGCTCCCGTAAAATTATATTGCAGGGAAATAGGGGCATTTTTCAATGGATGTAGGCATGAAGCTGGCGGAAAATCCGTGACATCCCGGATATTCAGTGGTTCTTCGTTAAAAAACAATTCATAGTCATCTGTCATATCGCTGCATTTTTCCTATAACTGCCATAATTGATGGCTAATAGTGCTACTGGTGTAAGAGCCCAAAACCTCGGCCAGTTGTCAGTTAACAGTTCCTTCAGCGGACAAATTGAGAATCTATTCAGCTAAAATAGGAAGGAATTCCTGCCGATACCTTGATACGATGACTTACTGGTTTCCATTTTTCCTATTTCAGTCAACAGAACCCTGATCTCCCCGAGCGATTTTCTTCCCATTCCTTCCATCCTTTCAAGATCATTGTACGATGTTGCCAGAAGTCCGGCGACAGTACTGATCCCGTTCTTATAGAGGATATTGATCGTCCTGCTGCCAAGTTCGGCTTTTAGCTCCCAGAGATCCGCTTCTTTGATATGGGATAGGATAAACTCATTGTCCCGCAGTAGCTGCCTTAGCTTCATAGAAAGACGATAGAGCGAGTCAATATCCATCGCACCGAGGTCAAATCGTGTCTTTTTTCCACTGATGAAAACATCTATTTCAAGTTCTTTCATAGGTTCTCATGGTTATCTGGTCAGAAATATTTATTCAGAGTATCACTGATCGTATTTTGTCGCACTTAGCGTATCTCTAAAGATTAAATTGAGGTTTTTCAAGAGCTTTTAAAAATTTTTTAGACCAACTCCATTTCGACCTCGACAAACTTGCCTGTTTCCTCGATATCTTATTTCTCAGGACTTCAAACTGTTCTGTTATCACTCATCCCGATAGTATTTTAAATAAAGTTCGGCTTAATAAATGGTGTTCAGGTAGGAAAAAACACACCAAATTTTTATGATTTTATACAAAATTTAGGGTTAAAAGGTGTGTTTTTTACCACTTCAGATTTGAATTGCCTTAATCTATTGTTTCTTGGTTGAAATTTAAACAGCTTTGTATTAACAATGACATGCTGATTTTTACCATGGGAATATTAAAAAATGTGATACGATCCTTATTCGACAAAAAAGAATCAATTCGGGATACGCCCGAGAAAACTGAGGTGGATCTAAGGGATCTCGAGTTTCTCGCCCAAAAGTCAAATTATTTTATAGAGAAGCAGGTAGAAAGCTACCGCAACAAAACCACTATTTCCGGAACAATAATCACAGTGATCGTTATCTTTATTCCATTCTTTATAAGCGGTCTTCAGAACAGTGTCTTCTGGATAAAGCTGATCTCTATTCTGCCGTTATCAATACTAACGGTAAACCTGGTAAACTTTGTCAAGATACTAAAGACCAAATCCCTTGATGTTGGATTCCATACCAATAAATTTCAGGATCTGGCTAACAGAAGTTATGAAGAAATACTAATGTATGAGATCGGGGCAAACAGATCTTCTTTTGATGACAATATGATAAAAATAAAAAAGGTTGACAGGATTTTTCATTTTAATATTAAATTTACATTGATCAGTATCATCGCATCAACAATTATTTTAATTATCACTAATCTTATTGATATGAGCAATAAAGAAAACGAAACAACGCAGCCTTCACAACCTGTGAGGGTTATTCCAACGGTCGATCCCGGAGATCGGACAAATTTAACGGATACGACGCCTTATATGCAATTGGTGGCCCCTGATTCCTCGGACAAAAATGCAGAACAAAAGTAAATTCATGGATTAGAAAATAAAGGTCCATGCTTTTGTACACTCAAGAATGTCCTAATTAATTTATAAGAGTACCGGTTATTTTAAAGGTAGAGGAAATTGTGGAAAATCTAACCGACAGACTGAACGGGAGAAAGCAAGAATCAGATCCGAATTCTAAATGATGGAATTAAAGAAAGTCAATGTTAACTGCATTGGCTTTTTTCGTATTTTAGTAATAGTAGTATTCTCTCACATAAGTAGCATAACGTCCAATAATGGTAACTGTGCCGGAGAGATTTTATGATAGTCATAAATAAGCGTGGGCAATTCAAGATGAAGTTTTTACAGACCATATTATTACTTATTATTCTGATTGGATGTGGTACCAGATCATCGGAATATTATCGCGAGCAGGCGAATAAACTTGAAAAAGAAAACAAATTTAAAGAAGCAATATTACTTCTTGACAAAGGCATTGAAAAAGACCCAAAGAATATCAACGCTTTACTTGACAGGGCTGTCGACAAATCCTATACAAATAAGTACAAGGGTGCTATTGACGATTATTCAAAAGTTATCGAGCTGGACCCTGACAATAGTCTAGCCTTTTTGAACCGAGGAAAAAACAAAGAAAGGCTTGAAGATCACAAGGGAGCGATAGCCGATTTCGATAAGGCAATTAACACTAAGGGGAACGAATTAATTTATGTTGACAAAGTTGAAGACCCCTACGTTGAAACAGGGTTTGAATATGATGTTAAGATAGAGGAGATCAGGTTCGAACGCGGAATAGCCTACTATAAGATAGGCAATCTAAAAAAGGCATTCGATGATTTTAGTTTTGTAATCCGCAAGGATTACAATTTATCAGATTGCTATTATTGGAGAGGCCTGATTTATCTAAGCTACAAGATGAAAGATGAGGGGTGTAAAGATTTAAGCAAGGCTATGGAACTAGGAGACCCAGATGCAAAAGACCTTCTGGACAAGTATTGTAAATAAAAACAGTGAGGCCAGATTTTCGTTTGTTTAGCGGATAGCGCTAAAATTAAACTCAAAATCAAGTTACGTATTTTCCACCGCTCCTTAGTGGCTTGCGAAACCCCTCAGGTCTTTCCCTGCGCCGTTCTCGCCTTTGGCTGTTTAAGGAATTGATTTGTTGTCCTGATTCTATAAAAATCCGACCGCTAGACCCATATAGCCTATATATTACCAAAAAAATACTATGATCGGCTTGAAGGAAACTAGCTTTTGGTAAGGGCGGATAACATATTTTTTATTTAATCTGGAAGCGATACACGATGTACCGCTTCCTTTTGTTATCAAGCAATATTTCTTCCGTTATGGTCTGTCTTTATAAATGTAAATGCTTGAGGGGTACATAGCTCAGCTATTTTAGCTTGATTTGCAGGCGCCGGTTTATTCTCGATCTTTCTTTCCAGTCTTTCCATATCCACCGCAACTCTATTATCCAATAACTTCGCATAGTGCTGTGTGGTCTTGATGTCCGTATGCCCGAGCATCTTGGAAACGGTTTCGATCGGAACGCTATTGGCAAGTGTTACAGACGTGGCGAACGTATGGCGTGATTTATGAAATGTGAGTTCTTTTGTTATCTCACACAAATCCGCTATTTCCTTTAGATAACTGTTCATTTTCTGATTGCTGAGAACAGGTAGTACCATATCTTTTGTCATACATGGTGGATAATCATGATACCGTTCAATTATCTCAAGTGCCTTTGGAAGCAGTGGAATATTTGATGAGGTTTCAGTCTTTTCCCTGCTGGTGAAGATCCAGAGTTTTCCATCCACTCCCTCGGCAATATCTGTCCATTTTAGTTTCTTCACATCCGCATAGGAAAGTCCGGTGTAACAACAAAAAACAAAGATGTCGCGGACATGTGCAAGCCTTGGGATCTTGAACAACTTTTCCTCTATCCTTCGAAGTTCCGCATCTGTCAGAAACTCCTTCTCTTTAGCCTTCGCCTTGATCTTGTAGAATGCAAATGGATCATCCATTATCCATCGATGTGCAATACAGATTTTGATGATCTTACGAAGGTGTTTCATGTATTTTGCCGCCGACACGGCTGAACAGCCCATTGTGGCACGCAGAAAGAATTCATATCCCGTAACAAAGGCATGGTCAATCTTTCTTGTGTCAATATCCTGCGACCTGTATTCTTTCTCAAGGTATCCACAAACATGTAATAAGGAGGTCTTATAACCTTTAAGCGTATTGGGCTTGAATCCATTGCCGAGCAATGCTTTCATCTGGATATTGTGTTCCCTAAAAACATCAAGAAATTGCTTTCGCTTGATATCCTTCCCCTGATACCTAAGTTTGATGGATTCCGCGGTAATTTCCTCTGCGGCAGCCGTCATAGCGGTATGGATTGTACTTACTTTGCTGACTAGGGCATCAAGATAGCTATTAAGGGTCTTGATAGCTTCTGTTGTGCCTTTCACACGACTGGCTTTAGAGTTCCATTTCGACGGATCGCATTCCCGTCCTGTGGAGACTTCTTTTGGGATACCATCTACGGTAATCCGCATGTAGATTGGTTTGGGGCCGTTAACATAATTTTTTGGTTTCTTCAAGTAGAAGAGCAAGGAATAATTTGTGCTCATGACAACATCATTTAAGTGAAACAAACCGAGCCGCCTTTGTGGCGAGCTCTGCATCACCACTGAAAAACAGATTTCAGCGATGCAAAATTAGCCTTGCAACGAAAACGGATCAAGATGTTTAAATTATGAACACATTGACAATCAAACTTTTAAATATATTTCAGTGAGTAGTCAACTCCAAGAAAATGACTCACTGAATGACTCACTTTTTTATTGGGAATTATTATAGGTTTTGTAGATACTGAAAAACAAAAAAGCCTGCAAATGTTTAATTTGCAGGCTTTTGTATGTTTTGACTTTTAGATGTGTAGCCCGTAGGGGAATCGAACCCCTGTTTCAAGAATGAAAATCTTGCGTCCTAACCCCTAGACGAACGGGCCGTTTTCTGTTTCGGTGTGCAAATATAGAAATATTTATAAATGTGTCAAAATTTTTATCTTTTTTTTATTCATTTTTTTTGAAATAGATCATAAACCCCTCTAGAATAGCTATATTTAGAGTCATTGAAAAAGTAACCAACATGACTAATTTTAAAAAAATCAAAAAACCGCTACTCTATGCCGGACTAGGCTTTGCTTTATTAAGTCAGGAAGCCTATGCCCAGAAATCGAGCGCTATCGCAGATCAACTGCAACTCACCTGGAAGGTCAAAGACGGACAGAATATCCGTAAAAATCCGGTATCCACCCTAATTTTAAAAAACAAGGGGAAAAGTGCTGTTCAACTCAACGACTGGAGCATCTGGTTTAATTTTATTCGCTCTATCGATCCAGAAAAGGTCGACAAACGTTTTGCGATAGACCACCGAAACGGAGATCTCTTTCAGGTTAGCTTTAAGAAAAATAACTTTTTATTAAATGCGCAAGATACAATCCACATCGATTTTATCACGACTGGACTGGTCAATTATACGGATGGACCAATTGGTCTATACCTAAAAAATAATAAGACTGGGCTTGCAACAAATATTTCGGATTATGCTGCGGTTAAAATTGCTCCCCAGTCGGACGCTGAAAAAACAGCTTACTTTGCTTATAAATACGATCAAAATAAGCTGGTAGAGGGTATAGCAGCACAGTATATCATCCCTTTACCAAGCAATATCAGCATCAATAATAACGAAAAATTCAACTTATCGACAGGTACCAATTTTTTTATTGACCATGAATTTGCTAGCGAAGGAGGCTTTCTGACAGATTTCCTGACCAGCTATTCAGGCGTTAAGCTAGCAGCTTCATCCAGTCCACAAGGCGGCATTGAGATTGTCAAAGCAAACAACTTAAAGCCCGAATCCTATCACTTGACGATTGGTGCGAAAGGTGTGCGAATAGAAGCATCAGATAAAGCTGGTGCATTTTATGCCATACAATCGTTAAAATCGTTGATCAATCACAGTCAATGGAATAAAGGCATAAAATCGATCACATTACCATTCGGCAACATTGAAGATAGCCCGCGCTATGGGTACCGTGGATTTATGCTGGATGCTGCCCGTAATTTCCATAGCAAAGCCGAGGTTTTAAGAATATTGGATCTCATGGCTTCTTACAAGTTGAACAAGTTCCATTTCCACTTCATTGACGACGAAGGTTGGCGATTGGAAATCCCAGCCCTACCCGAATTAACGGCTATCGGAGCCAACCGTTCGGCCAATTTTGAAGATGGAAAGGCAATACAGTCTGCTTATGGATCTGGCGCTACGGCCAAACCGCATCAATTCTACAGTGTTGCTGACTATATCGAAATTTTAAAATATGCACAGGCAAGACATATCGATGTCATACCCGAGGTAGAAACTCCTGGTCATGCGCGTGCTGCAATCAAAGCAATGCGTGCGCGTTTTGCACATTATTCAAACCTTGGTGATAAACAAAAAGCGGAGGAATTCCTGCTTGACGATGCAGAGGACAAATCCGTTTACAATTCTGCACAAAACTGGAATGACAATGTCATGAACCCTGCCCTACCTTCAACCTATCACTTCCTGAGCAAGGTGATCGATGAAATCAAAGCGATGCATGATCAAGCTGGAGTTCCGTTGAAAATTATCGATTTGGGAGGCGACGAGACGCCAAGTGGTGTTTGGGAAAAATCGCCAAAGGTATTGGCCTTTATGAAGGAAAATAATATCGCCAATGTACTCGACGTATGGCCGCTGTATATTACCAAAATTAATACCCTTGTTCAAGGAAAAGGGTTAACGATGTCTGGATGGGAAGAAATGGGTATGCGCAATAAAGGAAAAGGCATGGTTGTAAATGCCGATCTAGGAAAATCCGGCATCCATTTGAACGTATGGAACAATCTCCCTGGCCAGGGACAGGAAGACCTCGCTTATCGATTGGCAAATGCAGGATATAAAGTTGTTTATACGAGTGCTGCAAACAACTACCTGGACATGTCTTGGGACCGTGATTTTGCGGATCCAGGACACAGTTGGGTTGGTACGGTTAATCTGAATAGAACTTATTCGTTTTCTCCTGAAAATT
The DNA here is from genome assembly GCF_002337775.1 of Sphingobacterium sp. UBA1897. Taxonomy (NCBI): domain Bacteria; kingdom Pseudomonadati; phylum Bacteroidota; class Sphingobacteriia; order Sphingobacteriales; family Sphingobacteriaceae; genus Sphingobacterium; species Sphingobacterium sp. UBA1897. Next base: position 26,189 of record NZ_DDGR01000021.1, on the reverse strand, counting down.
TCTTCATCAATCTGCGCAAGGATGACACCGGAAAAGATCTTAGACCTGAGGCATACACCAATAAAGAACAGCTTACAGCGGAAGGGAAAAAAAACCTCCTCGGTATCAAAGGGGCCTTATGGGCAGAAAAGGTATCTACTGACCAGCGCCTTGAGGAAATGATATTTCCACGTTTAATAGCGATTGCTGATCGCGCATGGGCCCCCGAACAAACCTGGGAAAAAGGAAATTCTTTTGACGAGGCCACTTACCGTAAATCGTATACCTCCTTTATCAAAAAATTAGGTGAGGATGAATTGAGAAAACTGGATGGGGTAAATGGAGGCTATACCTATCGACTTCCTAAAATTGGAATCAAGAAAGAAGGTAGCCAACTCCTTATCAATACCGATTATCCTGGTTTCAAAGTCTATTACAGCGACAACGGCAGTACACCAACATTGAAATCTAAATTAGTGGATGGTCCAATACCATTCCAGACTGGAAAGAAATACTTATTTAAAGTCTTTGATGCGAAAGGACGATCAGGTGATGTAATCAGCTATTAATTCATTTGCACGCAAAATGATAAACGCTATTGGCGTTGGCAATAAAAAAAAGCTACATAAAATAACATCAGTCACTTCAAAAATCGACTGTTTGAACTGGCACTTAAGCTGATAAAGGCAAAATAGAATAAAAAAAGGGTTGTCCAACTTCTTTGGACAACCCTTCTGTTTTAGATAGATATTGTATCCTTAAAACTTATAACTCAATGCAACAGCAGCATTTCTCGGATCGATCTGATTAATAAAACCACCTCGGAAGTATGAATTCAATCCAATCTCATTGGTGATATTATTTACAAAGACTTTCGCATCAAATTTGCGCCATTTGTATCCCACCTGTGCATTTAATGTGGTATATGCTGGCATATTGAAAGGTTCTGTACCATAATATTCACCATGTCCATTTGGTGTTAAGCTATATTCATTGACAGGTCGGTCTCCAACATAATAAACACCCGCACTTAAACTCAGATTCCGAAGAGCTCCTTGATTAAATACATATTGTATCCATGCATTTGCCGTATGTTTTGGCGCGTTCATCGGTGCCGATCCATCCATATAGGAAGGTGAATTTTTATATCGCGCATCTAAATAGGCATAACCCAACATCACTGTTAAATTTTCCAATACACGACCGTTCAACTCAGCCTCAATACCATCGCGTACCAGATCCCCTGCCTTAAAGTATAATCCTGTAGCAACATTAGTGCCCGGTGTATACTCAGCGTTGGTCAAGTTAGAGGTATAAATATGGAAATAGGTTAAATTGAAACGTAACCGATTATTCAGCCAATCGGATTTAATCCCCCCTTCAAATTGTTCGGTTTTAGAAGCACCTGCTGCTGTACCATCGGTTAATGGATTCGCAGCATTCCTTAAATTCGTTGAGTTTGTATAAGACCCAAATACATTAAAATTCTCAAATGGCGTAAAAATCACCCCCGCCATTGGATTCCATGCAGACTCCCTTTTATTACCGTTTGATGTGAAATCTTTTGTTGTAATTTCGGAATAACGTAAACCTAATACAGCCTTAATGTATTTATTAAATTCAATAACGTCCTGCCCCATAAATCCTATAGAAGAATAATAACTTCGCACAGGCGTTCCAGCTGTGTAGGCGATTTGCTTTCCTTTTCGCTGGTTTCCCAAAGAATCGACATAGACAACCTCGGATAGATCATTTACCCAATCGCCGTGAATATCAATAATATCAATTACATTACTATTTTGATCGGCTTTTTTCAAAAGAACATTTTTCTCCAGTGGACTTAATTTTCCTGCAAAAGAAGTTGTTGTCGCATCAGCGATACGATAATCCACCCCTGCCTGAACCAAATGTTTTACTTTACCCGTATAAAGATCTTTTCCGATCAAGTCAAACTGAAAAGTTTTATTCTTGTCATCGCGCAGGCTTTTGCTCATTGAGCGCGAGAATGTGTTATATTGTTTTGCATCGTCTTTAATCAATGAAGAAGAAGATGACTGATTATCAACCTGATAAGAGGACGTTGCAATAGAAGCTCTGATGCTCCATCGATCGGTCAATTCATGATTGATCTGGGCCATAAAGCTCTTCATCTCTGTATTATTATTATCGGAATTGAAGCCCAAAAACTTATTGTTCGGGATAACATATAGCGCATTCACCCCTTGTGAAGGATTTAAATTGACTGCGGAATTAACCGGCGTGCGATTATCATTAAAATAATCGCCCTCCAAAGTAATTGTCGTCTTATCCGTTGGTTTCCAAGCTAAGGATGGATTTAGATAAACACGGTTAGAGGATACACTTTTGCGGTAGCTATCGCTACGTTCATAAGCGCCATCCATTCGAAAAGCAACGGTCTCTTTCTTATCCAGTACCGTTTGGAAATCAAAGGTTGGGCGGAATTGCCCCCAGCTTCCCGCACGGACACCAATCTCTCCAGAATTCGTGAAATTAGGAGTTTTAGTGACCACATTAATTACCCCTCCTGCATTACCGATATCCGTAATAACACCCTGCGTAACCGCAGCAGACCCTTTAATCATTTGAATAGACTCCACACCTTGCATATCAACGACTCCAGATGCAGTCTGAAATTGAGAGTCCATCCGCACACCGTTCTTCAAGACAGGTACCCCTCTGAAACCACGTGTTGACAAAGATTCTTTAACACCGCCATAAGAACCGAATAAGGTTACACCCGGAATATTTCTTACAGCATCCGTCAACGTAAGAATACCCTGATCTTGAATTACCTTATTGGAGATGACGGAAATACTCTGAATTTGATCCGAAGGTTTTAATGGCATACGTGTAATCATTTCCAAGCCTTTTGGCTTTTTGTTGCGTTCACCAAACACTTCCACCTCATCAATCGCCTGCTCATTGCTCACCAGGGTAATTGGATCAATAATCACTTCAGGGCTCTTCGTGCTAAAAACATAATCAATAACGGTTGTTTGGTAGCCCATATAAGTGAATTTAATCACCGTATTTTGGTCGATGCCATGTAGTCTAAAATGACCTCTATGGTCTGTACGGACCTTTTTATCTCCGATTGAAACGGTTACTGAACTTAAAGGATTATTTTGTGTATCGACGACTTTACCTTTGACGATTCCCGAGGTTTGACCATATACTGCACCTCCGATTAAAAATGTAGAAGCAAGAGCTAGTAAGTGTTTGTCCATGTTAATAATTTTGGGTAATTATTTTTAATTATTCTAAATAACATCGCAAAGGTATAAAAAATAACCTATTTAGAATGATTAAAAATAAAAAAGTCCTGAACCACCTCGGGCTCAGGACTTTTTTATCTCGTCAGACAGTTATTTTATAGTCAGACAGTTATTTTAGTCAAATTTCCATCTTACGAACGCTTCAATAGCTTCATAATTTGCAAGACCTAATTGGTCATATAAAGCTGCGGTTTCGCTTGTACGGTCTTCAGCACGTACCCAGAATTCACGTGGATCATCTCCAGGGAATACAGGTAAATCTTTTTGAGATTGGTGTTTGAAGATAGCTAAACGTTTGCGATAAACTTCTTGCGGAGATAATGGAACGGCCATTTGGATCTCGTGGATTGGGTATTCATGCCATGCGCCTCTGTATAACCATAACCAACAATCTTTGGTCCATTCATCTGTTTTGCTCAATCTGCTCAATGCTTCAAACAAGATATCGAAACATACTTTATGCGTACCGTGTGGGTCAGCAAAGTCACCTGCAGCAAATACCTGATGTGGTTTTACCTGACGCAACAATTCCATTGTTTGTTGAATATCATCTTCAAAAGATACATTTTTTGAAAACTTTTGTCTATCATAGAAAGGCAGATCCTGGAAATGGATATTTTCATCTGGCAAACCAACCAAACGAGCTCCTGCGATCGCCTCACCCTTACGGATCAATGCTTTGATTTTACGGACAAGTTCAGTATCGATCTGATTTGGTTTTTTTGTCGCAAAAATTGCTCTTTCCTCATCATAAATTCGACCGATCTGAGAAGCTTCCGCCTCTGCCCCTATTTGTTTTGCTAAATCTTCAGCAAACTCCAGATAACGTACCACATCATCATCCCAAACAGCTGTATTACCACAAGTTTGATAAGCAACATGGACATTGTGTCCTTGGTCTGCCAGACGAATAAATGTCCCCCCCATCGAGATGACATCATCATCCGGGTGTGGAGAAAATACAATTGCATTTTTCTTCGCTGGATTGGCACGCTCAGGACGTTGTGAATCGTCAACATTGGGTTTACCTCCCGGCCATCCCGTGATCGTATGTTGAAGTTCGTTGAATATACGGATGTTGATATTATATGCCGGACCGGTTTCTGTAACCAACTTCGCCATTCCGTGTGCATTATAATCCTCGTCGGTAAGTTTCAGGATTGGTTTTTTGATCTCTAAAGCTAACCAAACAACTGCTTTTTTAATTAACGAAGGTGTCCAAGTAACATCTTCTGCCAACCAAGGAAGATCAAAACGTGTCAACAATGAAGCTGCAGCTTCATCAAGAATAAATTCAACGTTATCCGATAATTGTAGATAAGTTGCAGGAATCTCTGAGGAGATTTCACCTTCAACTGCTTTTTTAATGATCTCAGCCTTTGTTTCGGTCCAAGCCATCAAAATGATCTCTCTCGCTTTGAAAATTGTACCTACACCCATGGTAATCGCTTTTGTTGGTACATTTTCTTTTCCACCAAAAGCACGGGAAGCATCGCGACGAGTTAAATCGTCCAACGTTACCACACGTGTACCAGAGTTAGGTGCAGAACCTGGCTCATTGAATCCGATATGGCCTGTACGGCCAATACCTAATAATTGAATATCTAAACCTCCTGCTGCCGTAATCTTCTGTTCGTACGCCTCACAGAATGCATTTACTTGATCAGGAGCTAAGGTACCATCTGGAATATTTACATTGGCCGCATCAATATCTACGTGGTCGAACAAGTTTTTGTTCATAAAGGTCACATAGCTCTGATCAGCATCAGGTTGCATCGGGTAGTATTCGTCAAGATTGAAGGTAATCACGTTCTTAAAGCTTAAACCTTCCTCTTTATGCAAACGAATCAATTCTTGATAGACTTTTACCGGTGTGGCACCAGTAGCAAGGCCCAGAACAGCTTTCTCACCTTTCTCTTGCTTTGCACGAATAATTTCAGCAATACGATTTGCAACGTTTTTCGAAGCTGAATTTTGATCTGGATAGACGCTCACAGGGACTTTTTCGAAGCGCGTTTCTTCCAATAAATTTAATCTAGCCATTTTATGGGTATGTTGATAAACGTGAATTACAAATTTATAAAATTAGTACCTCAAGTTGAAGTAAAATTTTAATAAAGTGGTTCTTTCTTAGCAATATTTTAAATAAAACCTTTTAGCTATTCTTTTAGGTCAATAATACGATTATACCTTATTCAAAATCTCGACGGCTTTTAATAGCGTTTCATCCTTTTTAGCGAAACAGACCCGCAAAACTTGTTGATTTGTAGCTTCTTTATAGAACGCCGAAAGTGGGATTGTTGCAATTTTGTGTTGCCTGGTTAACGAACAAGCAAACTCAAATTCTTTCTCCTGACTGATAGCACTATAATCTATATTAAGGAAATAAGTTCCTTCGCAAGGAAGAATCTTAAACCGGGATCCCCTTAATCCGTCCTTCAACAAATTCCTTTTCCGCTCAAAAAAATGCGATAGGCCTTTGACATAGCTTATATCCTCCAGATATGCTGCGATAGCGAATTGCATGGGCGTATTTACGCTAAATACATTGAATTGATGTACTTTTCTAAATTCTTGAGTTAATTGCGGCGGGGCAATGCAATAACCAATCTTCCAACCCGTAGTATGCAATAACTTTCCAAAAGAAGCTATAACAAAACTTCGCTCCCGCAAGGTGGGTATTTCCAGTACCGATTGTGGGGAAGCTCCGTCAAACACAATATGCTCGTATACCTCATCGCTCAGCAACAATGCGTTGCTACCTGATAACAAATCCCCAAGTTTAATCAATTCTTCTCTACCAAGTACTTTGCCTGTTGGATTATTCGGATTATTGATGATGATTAAACGGGTTTTGGAATTAATTAACGTAGCTACGTAATCCCAGTCAATCTGAAAATCAGGAGCCAATAATCGCACGGGAACAACTTTACCGCCGAACAATTCGATCGTCGGCGCATAACAATCGTATGCCGGTTCAAAGATAATAACCTCATCCTGTGGCTTAACAACTGTGGCAATAGCTGTAAAAATTGCTTGTGTACCGCCGGATGTCACAGTAAGCTCCGCTGTTGCATCAACCGCCACGTCATAAACTTCACGATATTTTTTAGCGATAGTATCACGTAATGCCTGTGCCCCAATCATTGGCGCATATTGGTTATGCCCCTGTTCCATTGCCTTAGACACTAATTGAACCAACTTCGGATCAGTCTCAAAGTCAGGAAAACCTTGCGACAGATTTAAGGCTTGCTGCTCATTAGCGAGCATCGTCATTTTGGTAAAAATCGTCGTGCCGACATGTGGAAGTTTAGAAGTTAGGTTGAAGTTCATTTTTTGACATTTTATTAATCTACTAAATTAGTGGATTTTCTTATATTTGTAAATATATATAAGAATAATAACATGATAAAATACATCACACTACTTTTTTTAGTTCTGCCATTCTTTGGTTCTGCACAAAAAAAAGAACTTACCAAAGAGGAGTATATTGCACGCGTTAAGGCCGCTCCGGATTCTATATCGACATTGGTTGACTTGCGTAGAGTCGGCGGTTATGACCCTGTATACCCCGAGCTTCAGGCGCTTTATAATACCTTGAGCAAAAATGTTAAGAATTCAAGTGAAGGGAAAGAGTTCCAAGACTACTTAAATACATTGGAAACGGTTCAAATTGGAAAAACAGCTCCCGCGTTTACGCAAAATGATACTACTGGTAACCCTGTAAAGCTTTCGGACTTTAAAGGAAAGTATGTTCTCCTTGATTTCTGGGCATCTTGGTGTCCGGATTGCCGTGTCGAAAGCCCAGATCTTGTAAAAACATACCAACAATTTAAAGGTGAAAACTTTGAAATATTGGGTATATCCTTTGATAAGGATCGCAATTCTTGGATTAAAGCCATCCATGCAGATAAATTGCACTGGCGTCATGTTTCGGATCTCAAACGTTGGCAAAATGATATCGGAACATTATATGGCGTAAAATCTATTCCTCAGAATGTACTGATCGATCCTAATGGGAAAATCGTCGCCAAGAATTTACATGGTGATGCTTTACGCGCAAAATTGAAAGAAGTCTTGAAAAAGTAAACTATAGGCGATCCATACAAAAGACCATGTTTTAGTAAAAGCATGGTCTTTTAATTTTTATTCTTTGAAGAAGGCCATTTTTCTGAAAAAATCTATTTTAAGATGATCCCAGTAAATTAGGATATTAAACGATTGATTCCCCCTTTTTGTCGCTTAGCCAAACAAAGCACTGAAGATGTCCTCCAATTTGGCAACCGGACGAATGGCAATATTATATTTTTTAGCATCCAATCCTTTGGTATTGAATTTAGAAATAAAAATACCATCAAAGCCCAACTTCTCGGCCTCCTGTATACGCTGTTCAATACGATTTACGGCCCTTATCTCACCCGATAAACCAACCTCACCGGCAAAAGTCAGATTGGATCGAATCGCGATATCTTGTTGTGAAGAAATAATTGCAACAACAACAGCCAAATCGATCGCAGGATCTTCGACACGTAACCCACCGGCAATATTCAAAAACACATCCTGTGCACTTAACCTAAAGCCAAAGCGTTTCTCCAAAACAGCCAGCAGCATATTTAATCGTTTCGTATCGTAACCTGTAGAAGAGCGCTGAGCATTTCCAAACGCCGAATTACTCACCAGTGCCTGCACTTCAATCATCATAGGGCGCACTCCTTCGAGCATCGCCGCAATGGAAACGCCACTAACAGGTTCATCGCGCTGGGAAATCATAATCTCCGAAGGATTTGACACTTCCCTAAGCCCCGACCCCTGCATTTCATAAATACCCAGTTCTGAAGCAGATCCAAAACGATTCTTTACGGCCCGTAAAATTCGGTATACATGATGACGATCACCCTCAAATTGAAGCACCGTATCCACCATATGTTCTAAAACCTTGGGGCCTGCAATAGATCCGTCCTTGGTAATATGCCCTACAATAAAAACTGGTGTACTGGTTTCCTTTGCAAACCGCAGCAATTCTGCGGTACATTCGCGTACCTGAGAAACCGACCCTGGTGCCGATTCAATTTGTGCGGAATGTAAAGTCTGTATAGAATCTATTACAATGACGTTCGGCTGTACCGTCTCGATCTGCTTGAAAATATTTTGAGTAGATGTCTCGGTAAGGATATAACAATTTGCTTTAGAAGATTGTGACAATCGCTCTGCCCGCATCTTAATTTGCTGTTCGCTTTCTTCCCCAGAAATATAAAGTGTCTTGACTTGTGGGATCGATAAAGCGAGCTGTAACATCAACGTAGACTTCCCAATACCAGGTTCGCCTCCGATAAGTACCAATGAACCCGGAACGATACCACCACCAAGAACCCGGTTAAACTCCTGATCAGGAGTCAATATCCGTAATTCATCCTGATAGACAATCTCGTGAATGATTGCAGCTTTATTCGCTCTTTTCGTGCTTCCGCCTGTGGTAGAACTACGCCATTCGGGCACTTTTGAACTCGTCTTTTCGACGACTTCCTCAACAAAACTATTCCATTGCTTGCAAGAAGGGCATTGTCCCATCCATTTGGGAGATTCGTAGCCACAGTTTTGACAGAAGTATGCTGATTTTGATTTTGCCATGCTACGAAATTACAAATTTATAGCTGTTAAAAGCGTAATATCATGCCCCATACGTATTATATTACCCAGGATATTACGCAAGGACTGATCAGCCTTTCCATAATGCTACTTCTATGGCGGCTTAAGTCAATATACAGTATATTACATTACTAGATACCACATCAGTATTTTAACAATACGTCAACACTGCTGTGTGTATACTGGAACCTTACCGACAAACTTTAAAGAAAGGAAGTGTTTATTCTTCATTTTCCTTTAAGATCCGCAAGAAATTTTGTCCCATGATCTTCGCAACATCTGTCTTTGTATAACCTCTCTCCAACAGCGCTTTGGTCAGTAGTGGAAATTTAGAAACATCTTCCAGACCTTGGGGTGAGGATTCTATGCCATCGAAGTCCGAGCCTACTGCAACATGATCAATACCCACTTTTTTGACCAAATAGTCGATATGATCCAATAATTTCGACAGTGGAGCATCGGCTTGCCGTTGAAGTTCTTTTGGCAACTTTTCATACATAGACCAAGTACTCAATTTTGTATCCCCCTTATCACCAAATTTACCCACATACAAATCCTTAAGCCTTGTTTCATAGGCTGGATCCAAAAAACCTGAATAAAAATTGACGCCAACAACGCCCCCATTTTTTTTCAAAGCTTCCAATTGTGCATCTTTCAAATTACGGAAATGTGGACATAATTCATAGGCGTTGCTATGGGAAACCAAGATCGGCTTGGTCGTTATCGCCAGCACGTCATAGAAAGTCTGCTCTCCTCCATGGGACAGATCAACCATCATACCTAATTCGTTCATCTTCCGAATAATTGCTCGACCTTTTGCCGTCAACCCTTTATCCTTGGGATTCATACGACCTGATTCCATTGCTGCACAACTCGCCCAGGACAAATTGTAGTTCCAGGTCAAAGTGAGGTATTGGGCACCACGCTCATAGAGTCGCATTAAATGATCAACACTTCCCTCAATCATATTTCCGCCTTCAACCCCAATCAAAGCGACTATTTTTCCCGTTTTTAAGATCGAATCGATATCACGTGAAGATTTTGCCAAACTTATTTTATCGGTGTTCGCCGCAATCATCTTTTCCAATGCATCTATCTGGTCATTGGCGTGCTTAAATGCCCCGGATTTCCACTTCGCATCATCGGACCACACAGCAAATACCTGCACATCGACACCTCCCTCCCGCAGTCGCGGTAAATCAGTAGCTCCCGTACTTATTCGCTGACCAATATTTTTCCCTGGGAAAATGGATTCGTAAATCACATCATTGTGTCCGTCGACGATCACCAAATCTTGGTGTATCTGTTTATAGTCTTGACTATATCCAACATTGTTGAGTGTCGTCATTGCTAGTCCAAGTAATAGCAGGCCTTTTATCATTTTTGACTTTCATTGATCGTTTCATAAATAGCGTCCTGAATCCTGCTTCTGATATTTAGATCCAACAGCCTAGTACTCACCTGAGGATGTACCCGATTAGACAAAAAGATATAGATCAGTTGATTTTGTGGATCAATCCAGATACATGTCCCTGTATAGCCAGTATGTCCAAATACAGAGCTATTTGCTAACTTAGCTGGATATTCATTTTTTGGGTTTGGATCCCAACGGTCAAAACCTAAGCCCCGACGACTGCTTGTCGATTGCCTGGAGGTAAATAAATCTATTGTTTCGGTTTTAAAGTAGCGCTCCCCCCCGTACTCTCCTCTATTCAATAACAGTTGACCATAGATTGCCAAATCATTTGCTGTAGCAAATAATCCGGCATGCCCGGCAATACCGCCAGCCATTGCCGCACCCTGATCGTGGACATAGCCTTCTAGTAATGTTTTCCGAAAGGAGGTATCCTGCTCGGTAGGAACGATTTCATCCTTTGCAAAACGCTCTCGGGGAAGGTAACCCGCACGCGTCATCCCCAATGGCCTGTAAAAGTTCTCCTGCACATAATCTTGCAGAGGTTCAGCGGTCTGATGTTCTGCAACTTCCTTCATCACGTACATACTGATATCACTATACACATAATTTCCAGTGGGTTTTACAGGTGATTTTAGCATCTCGGGCCACATGACATCGCGGTAATAATTGTTGAGGATATAGCTATTGTCGGCCATTTTTACTTGATGGTTATCATCGCGGACTGAAGCAACGTCTCCAACTTTCAGATATTTATAGAAGGGAATAAAAGGTGTAAATCCTGCTTCATGCAACATGACGGAACGAAGCTTGATATCCTTTTTATTGGTATACTTTGCCTGCCATAGGTAATGTCCCATGGTACTATCCAAATTAATAATATTCCGCTCGGTAAGACGCATAATCACAGGAGTAGTACCGGCAATCTTACTGACAGATGCGAGATCAAAAATATCAGTTGTTTTTGTGGAAATATCTTTGGAATATGTGTGAAATCCGTAAGATTTCTCCAAGAGTACTTGCCCGTCTTTCACGATCATGACAACAGCTCCCGGTGTTGCTTGCTTATCGATGGCTTCTTGTGCAATGGCATCAATTTTCTTCGTCAATTTGGACAGGTTCAGATTAGAACTTGATGCAGCGCCATATTGCAGCCTTGTCTGTGTGGTTTTGACATGACCGACGGTTATAGGAATCCCACCAAAAATAGACATTGCCATCTGACGCTGTCCAATCTCTGAAAAAGGAGCAAGCAATTCGATCAAATCAGACTGAGGATGCTCCGATAAACTCTTTTTGCTCTTTTCATTTTCAAAAAAATGACAAAGGATAACTTTTTTATTGTTTAATACGGCCTGCTTCAACTGTGCGAGACAAGCTGCATCTAAGTCATCTTCCTTTCCAGCAACAATAATGGTGTTATAATATTTGATGTCCTCATCAAATTTATTAAAATCAAAAATTTTGGTGTTTGCATAGCGGGCCAACTGTTCTGTGAACGTCGCATATTTTGCAGCGTTAGGAACGACAACTGCAATACGAAGTTGATCCAGGTTTTCTAAAGGCAGCAACTGATCGAGGTTATTAAACAGTATCGTCTCGTTCTTAATCGTAGACTTATATTGAGCAAACAGGGGGCTAATACAGAACAAACCTGCAAATAAAGCCCCAAAAAATCGTTTTTTCATTCTGCTTTTATCGTTTTTTAGGTTCTATCAAATAAAAATACGAATTAAATAACGAAGGAATATACTCGCTCGAAAAAAAATCAATTTTGTTACTCGACTTGACTATCGGGGTTAATAAATTCTGTCTCCCTTTGGTCATAGCAGATTCAACCATCCCCGGATTGCATCATGAAGGTTTTTTCTGTAAGTTTGACTAATGCCAGAATTGATTCAAGATAAGACAATATTTTCCTTGCTGGAAGTCAGCCGCAGTATCCAAAAGACACTTGCAGAGCGGTATAAGAGTTTGTACTGGATCAAAGCCGAAATGAACAAGCTCAATCATTATACGCATTCTGGCCACTGTTACCCTGAGCTGGTTGAGAAACAGGATGGTAAAATTGTCGCTGAAATTCGGTCCATCTTATGGAAAGCTGATTACAATCGTATCAACAACAATTTTCTTAAAGTCGCCCAAGAACCTTTGCGAGAAGGGATCACGATGTTATTTCAGGCAAGTATTTCCTATGACCCCATGTATGGATTAAGTTTGCGCATTGTTGATATTGATCCGACTTTTACCTTAGGTGAACTTGAAAAGGAGAAGTTAGACAGTATTCGAAAGCTGAAAGCAGAGGGTATATATGAATCCAATAAATTATTGGGCTTTCCTGTGGTTCCCAAAAGATTGGCGATTATTTCAGTGGAAACAAGTAAGGGTCTTTCTGATTTTTACAAAATTATTAATCAAAACCCTTGGGGTCACCGCATAGAATGCACGCTCTTTCCGGCATTATTACAAGGAGACAAGTCAGTACCTTCTATTATCAATCAGCTTGCAGTTATTGCTGAAAAAATCGACAAATACGATGTCGTCGCCATCATACGTGGAGGGGGTGGTGAGGTTGGGCTTTCCAGTTATAACAACTACTTATTGGCACGTGCTATCGCTATCTTCCCAATCCCTGTATTGACAGGCATTGGACATTCGACGAATTACACGGTTAGCGAAATGGTCGCCTATAAAAACGCGATCACTCCCAGTGAGCTCGCCGATTTTCTGATTCAGAAGTTTCATAACTTTGCTATTCCGGTTGATAAGGCAGCGGAAAGTATACAGCAACTCATTCTTACTCGTTTTAAAGAAGAGCGCAATGTACTATCTCAGCTCGCAACACATATACAATGGATTGGCAAAAGGGAAATTCAGACCTCGAGAGCCGCTGTTCAGCAATTTCAACATGAGCTGAACTCCTTAATAAAATTACGGCTTTACGAGCACAAGACGGCTTTGGCTCATACCGAGCGAATTATTCAACTCTCTGATCCTATTCGGTTATTGAAACAAGGTTTTTCAATTACTAAGGTTAACGGAAAACTACTGCAGTCGGTGACACAGGTATCACCGGGCGATGTGATACAGACGATACTCGAATATGGCGAACTTACCAGTACTGTAACGGATAAATCTCCGAAAGAAGGTCTGGATGCGAACCAGGCTTAATTTGGCCATCGGTACACAAAATTTTAAAGAAAGCATATCATAATGGAACAGAATTATACCTATACAGACGCCTTTAACGAGTTGCAAACAATCGTAAGGGAAATTGAAAATGGCACAACAAATATTGATGAGCTCGCGGGAAAAATCAAAAGGGCTTCCGACCTCATTCAAGTCTGCAAAGCCAAGTTAACAGCGACGGAGGACGAGGTAAACAGTTTATTACAGAAAATATCCCCTGCTCAGGAAACGGATGATGACGAATAGTTAAACCAAACGACAAGGCACATCAAGATCCTCGGTAAAATAATAACTGGCACATAAGCGGTGGTAACCATCTGCTATGATAAGTTTCCCATTTGCCCGAACCAACAGAATTGGAGATAGCTTTTCTTTCTTCTTGATCTTTCTTAGATTTTCCTTGACTTGGCGATTGGTATCAGGAAGCGGCGGGGAAGTCATGTTCCTGGGGATCCGCTAACCAAAAAGCCTGTCCTTTTTCAATTTTAACTGTACTCATAATATAGACATCATTTCCTAATACATTTCAGCTCATCCTAAAGCTTGCTAATATTGATAAGCCACGACCTGCCTATCACGGCGTACTGTTTCTACAAACTCCCGATGTTTGGTCACATTTCCCGTCAATCGCCAAATGGTATTCAAACTTTCTTTGTTATAGCGTTGACTTACAATGACAGCCTTAAAACCCATCCGTCTGATTAACTGCTCGGTATGTTCAAAATCTGCCTCAGATGAGGTCTGCAGTTCATAGTCTTTTATCTTGTGATAATTGTCAATATAGGTTTGCAAATAAGTTAGCAGCGCTAAAATCATCAGAACCAAGCCTACACCAATAAACGCTAAAAATATATATCCAGCACCAACACACATACCCAAAGAAGCTGCAGCCCAAATTGTCGTAGCGGTTGTTATACCACTTACTTTATTGTCTTCTTTGAAAATCACGCCTGCTCCTAGGAAACCGATACCAGTAATAATGTTTGCCGCCAATCGATCTGGATTTGCCAATCCAATTTTTAATGAAAGAATAGTAAAAAGACAAGATCCAAAGCTCACCAATATAAACGTCCTCAAACCCGCGGATTTATTGCGATATTCACGTTCAATCCCAATCAGCAGACCTATTAAGACTGATAACATGATAAGTAAAACGTCACGCGATTCAAAAGGTTGTAATAGGCTATCCATGAGTTTATTTCTTCTTCATCCAATTTAAGAAAAATAGGGAGATCTATCAAATGATCTCCCTATTAAAGAATAGCTTTTCTTCGACCTAATACATTGGTACTTCAATTAGCAGTAATGATGTATCATAGTAAGCTTCAAGCGCTATTTTTTCAGTTCCGTATAAACCAATGGCATCTCTTCTTGATAGCATTTCATTTGCTACGGCGATCTTTCCTTCCAAAACAAAAAGATAAAGCCCATTTTGCTCCGAATGAACAGTATATTCTATCTTTTTACCCGCCTCGATGTCTGCCAAGTTAAAATATGCATCCTGATGTATGTGTACAGCATTGTTATCCATTTTATCCGGTGAAACAATCGTTGCAAATTTATTGTGCCGATCTAATTGAAGGTAGGATTTCTGATCGTATCTAGGCTCCAACCCTATTTCGTTGGGGATTACCCAAATTTGTAGAAATTTAACAAGATTCTTCTGATCGTTATTAAACTCGGCGTGCTGCACACCAGTACCTGCAGACATAATCTGCACATCTCCTGTTTTGATCGTACGGCCATTGCCCATACTATCTTGATGCGCCAGCGCCCCCTTCCAGTGGTATGCTAACAATTTCCATATTATCGTGTCCATGCCGATCAAAACCTTGACCACCTTCCACCTGATCATCGTTCAATACCCTCAAGGCACCAAAATTCATCCTTTCGGGATCAAGATATTGTCCAAAACTGAATGAATGCGCACTTTTCAGCCAGCCGAAATCGACGTGGCCACGATCACCTTCCCGATGTATAATCTTTTGCATGTTGTCCTCCTTACTGCATAAGCTTCTAACTATCAAGGACAAAACCCATACCAACAGGAATATAAACCCAAAAGCTGACAATTTGTCAAAAGAGAGGACTACAGTGGCTTTAATTTATCCGGAGCTAGCGCGTGAACAAGTGCACGCGCGAGAATTCTATTCGGGTCTATGATAGTCATCCCATTGTAATCCCGTTCAGGGATAGCCAAAGGGAACTCTGCACAACCCAAAATAATGACCTGCGCTCCTTTCTTTTTCAGATCATCCATGACCAACAATAGATCTTCCCTTGCTTTATTCGCAATCGGTACGGGCTGGGCCTTTATTCCATAATCCTCATCATAGATTGCATTATTTACCTTCTCTTGCTGCGATCCTTCCGGCTCGACAACAACGAAACCTTTTCGAATAAATGCTTCCCGATATAAACTGCAGATCTGTTCTCCTGCGGTAGACAAAATCCCGACTGTCGTGTCGGGATAGTTTTCGTCTACAAATCGGACAGTCTCATAGACGATATGCAATAGCTTCAACGTGCTCCCCATACGGGCCATCTCATCTTGAACAACAGAAAAAATTGGTTCTGCATGTGCCGTATTGGACGGAATCGCCGCAATGGTCGCTCCGGCCATTTCAAGTTGTCTTAAAATTGCAGCAATAGCCTTACCGGGATTAACATTGGATTTATCCAATAAATATGCCGTTCGGTCAGAGATCAAATTTGGACATGAGAATAACAAGAGCGGCAAGTGTTCCTGATCGGATCTTGCCGCCGTCTCATCTATAATTTTCTTCGTAATATCCAAGCCTCCATAAGGGCCTAGTCCACCTACTATTCCAATCATAAAACTATTTTTATATCATAGATATAACCAATAGTCTTACAAATGGTTTGTAGAAATTACCATTCTATGGACTGATCTTCGTCAGGAATCTGCGTATTCAATTGACGTTCCAAGATCAATGAGCCCGAAACCTTGAACTTAATAGCTGTCGTAGAAACCATAGTATAGTCGGTAAATTCATAATCTACATTGTTAATAGTGATATAACGGTGCAACAAATAAGGTCGAACATCATCCATTTGTTCAGAGATTGTATAACTCGCGTCTTTATTGACCACAAATTTCATGTTCGGATTTTCGGCTCGGAATGTGACTGCCCCTGTATTGCTAAAGGTTGCATAAATTTTATAATTGCGTCGATCCTGCCTTTCCTCATCAATATTTCCTGCATAAAAGAATACCGTATTTTCATCGACCACGTAGCTTTTGATCTCACTTCTCACGATAGGGGTTTCGTTTTCATGACCATCCATCACGACTTTCATCCCTGTACCACTATACACTCCCGAATAATCGTTGAATGGGTTGATCCTCAGAAGTGCCTTTCGATAATTCTTTCGGCCATTGACTTTATATGTTGATGCAGGATCATCTACAATCGTCAGTGGCAGCACCCATTTCTCGACCATATCAATTCCCTTTAGTGAAAAATCAATAGCCATTAGTCCTACATCCTCTTTTGCCTTAATATTGACAGTGCCGGGGATATTGAAATAGGAACTGGAGAGTTCTTTATAATAAAAGTCTTCTCTATTCTGAAAGCGTTCATAATTCAAGATAGCCAAAGTGTCGGGATCTACCGCAACATGTACATTCAAATCGCTGGGATTTGTCGTCGAACCACTTACTATAAGAGGCTGGAAAAAGGTGGTTTGAGCATCTTCTCTATAACGGATATAGATATTTGACACACCTTTATCGTCCAATGGAGCTTTAAAGGAGACATAATGTTCAAACTGTTCTTCAGCCCACTCATCATTGCAGGAGCTACAAACGATGAACATCGCGAAAAACAAGAGTTGTATATATGATTTTTTCATAAGATTCATACGTAAATAATTATTAAACAAGGGTCTTCATTGATATCGTAATTCCTAGTTGAACTTTCTAATTATTGATATTTTACTAATCATTATAAGTCCATCCGGGATTTTGCGTAAGCTTCTTATTGCGTTTGAGTTCGGTATGACTTATCGGCCAAAACCACATCTTATCCGCAAAGGTTGTCTTAAGTGCCCACACAGCCACAGGCTGGTAAAAAAGATCCTTTTCTGCTTCATTCATGAGGACATTGCAGCCATAGATCGGCAGTGCTTCTTCAATAGGTGCATCCATCCATCGGCGCAAGTCATAATACCGTTGCCCTTCGCCCATCAATTCGATAAAGCGTTCCCTTTTCAAGGTTTTTCGCAACTCATCCTTATTACCATAGACACTCGTAGTATAATCAGGTACTCCGCCACGGATCCTTACTGGTTGTATCCCTTTTTGCATTTCTGCCATATCACGGCTAATCATATAAGTTCCGCCACGCCAGGACGGCATACTATATGAGCCACTTAATTCATTCAGCGCTTCGGCATACATGAGCAAAATATCTGCATAGCGGATCGCTGGCTCAGCCTTAGCAACGACCCTGGAAATATTTCCACCTTCATATGTATCGCTTTCATGCACAAACTTTTTGATACCAAAACCAGTACGCAACCAATAAGCATTTGCAGAATTAAATCCATTCCCTTTGGCATCAGCACTATAATAAAACACCTGTTGGTTTCGATTTTCGGTTTTTGTTTCATTCAATAGGGTCCAAAAGCTACCACTATAAGCAACCGATGCATAGAAACGAGGTTCACGATTGGCATATTGCAAGGAAGCACCTGGGCGCAAAGGTTTATATTTTTTTGTATCATAATCTTCTTGGCTTACGTATCCAGTTACCCTATTAGAACCATTACCACGACCGATCTCCTTATCTTTACCTGGCGCGTCAGTACCATCATTCATATAATAAGCATCGATCAGTTTTTGTGTGAGGCCATGTGTATTCCAGCCTGTGGCAGAGCGGGGCAGTTGATGGATTACCATCTGATCTATCCCTTCATTTGTTTGATTATTGCCCCGGGTGAAAATTAATTCCGGATTGCCTGAGGGCTGTAGCGTTCCGTCAAACACCCGAGCATATGATTTTTCAGGGTCAATATCTGCCCAGCCCGAAGGCCAGCTTTTATCAGAAAAATTATGATCCTCCGGCGGTTTGATACTTGCATCGGAGCCGGTTTCCTGAAACTGCACGGTATAAAGTTGATATACCCCCAATTCTATCACATCTCTCGCTGCAGCAGCGGCCTTTGCCCATTTTTCTTCTTTATACTCCGCCGCCAGCAGCCGTTTACCATTATTGTCGACCAACAATGCAGCGTAGCTCGAATTATTGCCATTAGCCAACGGACTAGCAGCATAAAGTAATACTTTGGCACGCGCGGCCAATGCCGCTCCTACAGTAGGACGGGCTGAACCGTCCTGACCTCGTTTCATCCCTAGCGCCTCCATTTCTTTAGCTGCCTGCAATAATTCTTCACTTATATAGTTAGCACACTCTTCGTACGTACTCCGTGGAATAGCGAGATTATCATAACTATCGGTATAGTCAAGACCTTCATCCGGTAATAGTGGTATTGGCCCATATTTGCGGAGCAATAACCAGTAGAGATAAGCCCGAGCAAAGCGTGCCTGCCCTCTATAATCCGATATTTCCTTCTCGGACATCTCGGTATTCATATAGATATTATGAATGAAGGTTGAGGCATTGCGAATACCGCGATAGGATTGTGTCCAACTTCCTTGTTTATCACTTTCGGTATATTCCCCCATCTTGAACATATTGTAGGACAGTTCGGTTTTCGAGGGGTCGTAATCATGATCTCTATCCCCATAAAACATATCATCGGCAAAGCAATGCGGGGTTAATCCTTTACTGGCAACATCGGCATTTTCGCCTTTAAACTCCTCAAAAACATGTGCTAGCCACTCTTCAGAATAAACCTTGCTTTTGAATACTTTATCGACAGTAAGTCCGTCTTTGAAATATTGATCTTGATTTAAATAATCTTTTTTACAGGAAGAGATCATTGTCGCGCTGAGCGTCAATAGCATGATTAAATATAAGTTTCTTTTTTGCATCTTCTCTCTATTTTAAAGGTTAACATTAATACCGAACGTCAATGATTTAGGCAATGGATAATCTTCGCCGTGAGATGTAGCCAGCTCAGGATCCCACAGTTTAAACTTGGACCAGGTCAGTAGATTGCTTCCCACCAGAAATATCCGAATACTATTTGTTTTGATTCTATTGGTCAATGCCTTTGGTAAGGTATAGCCTATATCTAATGTTTTGAGACGAATATATTGTCCATTTCGGAGCCAATATGTCGATTCTCTAAAGTTATTTTTATTATCTCCGAAGCTCAAACGTGGATAAGAAGCATTTGGGTCTTCAGTTGCCGGGTTCCCAGAAATATCGGCCGAAATCCACCTGTTGTCTCCCATTACACCTTTCATCACTTGTCCCCATTCCCCTTCCCTAAAAGCCTGGACAGTCTTTCCTTCGATAAAGAATGTTGATTTTCCAGATCCCTGAAAGTGCACACTGAAGTCTAAGCCTTTCCAACTCAATGAAGCTCCTATACCATACACCAGATTAGGACGTCTCGTCGCTCCGATAGCGACGCGATCGCCATCATTTATGACACCGTCTCCATTAACATCTTTGTATTTAATATCTCCCGGCTGATATGTTCCGAAAGTCTGAGTTGGACTATTGCGGATATCATCATAATCTTTGAAGAGCCCCATGGCAATCAATCCGACAGCCTGATCGACACGATATCCTTTCTTATTTTGGTAAGCATATACATTATTCTCTTCGTCGATTGCTGTTACTTCATTTTTGCTATAAGTGATATTACTCCGAGCGGTCAAATTAACCTCACCAAATTTCTGTTTGTATTCAAAACGACCATCAAATCCTCTCGATTTTACGGCCCCGACGTTGGCTCTGGGTGTACTTTCCAATCCCACCATTGCCGACAGATACTCCCTTTTCATATATATTCCAGTACGCTCCTCATCAAACAAATCTAAATTGGCGACTATTTTATCTTTAAAAAGTGCGACATCGAATCCTAAGTTTTTCTTTGTTGCCATCTCCCAGCTAACGTTTGGAGAAGCAATTTGACTATATTTTATCCCACCGTAATAGCGATCAAGACCATAATCTGCCCATTGATACCCCCCTTCAGCAATCCACTTACCCTCGCTATTATAATGACCGATTTCATTAATGGTATATAAATACGGGAAACGCTCGTCTTTACCATCAACTTTTAACTGATCATTGCCTACTTTTCCCCAAGAAAATCTAACCTTGAATAGGTTTATCCACTTGATATTTTCTTTTATAAAAGGTTCTTCTGATATGTTCCATGCAGCAGCAACAGCCGGGAAGAAGCCGTATTGTTTTCCTGTAGCAAAGTTCTCCGATCCGGTATAGCCAAAATTAAAGTCAGTGACATAACGAGACTTCCAATTGTACGTCACCCTTCCGGCCAAGGCCTGATTTCGTCTGGCCACTCCACTTTTGATATCACTCCCCAAATCAACCGTTTTTGTCAAAGCATCACGCGTAAAACGCGCTACCGCTCCAATGTTATGATCTCCCAGACTTCGATCATAGTTAAACATCATATCATAAAATTCACGTCGGTTTCCATCAGAGGAGCTCCCTTGAGTCATTTCTTGCGGATTGGAGATATGCGTATAAACTAAATCTCCATTTTCGTTACGCGCCCTTTCAGCATGCCATTGTTCAGGCCATTTCCGGCGTTGAATATTATTATTGTTATAGGTGTCGTAGCCTACAATTCCTCTAAAACGTAAGCCTTTGGTAATAAAGTCAAAATTTTGCTCTATCGATACGTTTGTTTGAATTTTATTGGTCCAGTTTTCATTAAAGCCAGTTTGTGTTGCCATTACCCAAGGATTGGTCTTATTGCCACTACCGATGGAGGGAACACGTCCATTAGAATATAAAACAGGTGTGCTGATAGGCGAGTATCCGAAAAGAGAGCCCCAAAAATCATCGTCGCCTAATCCGGGGCTATTTCTTTTATCGAGCGATCCTGCAACGCCAACTTTCAATATCGTACTCTTAGTTACATTAATATCCGTATTCAACCGAAAGTTCCAACGTTTATAATTTGCATTGGTATTATAGTCGTTGCGCAATGCTTCATCGGTTTTGTACATCCCCGCCTCATTTATATAGCTTCCAGACACGAAATAGCGCGCAGTTGCCCCCCCTCCGGTCATATTTAAGTTTGCGCGGTAGGTCATGGCACCATCTTTCAATAATAGGTCCTTCCAATCGACATTTGGATAAAGGTCAGGATCAAGCCCCAAGCGCAATATTTCCAATTCTTCAGCGCTATAAACTGGCTCAAAATTGCGGGTTATACGGGCCTCATTCATGAGGTTGGCATAAGAAACACCGTCTTCAAATTCAGGAGTGATAGTACGTGTATTATAGATCGTTTCGTCTTTAAAATTAATATTGATCTTACCCTCTTTACCTCTTTTGGTCGTTATTAATATAACTCCGTTTGCACCTTTGGATCCGTATATTGCTGTCATTGCGGCATCTTTCAGAACCGTAAACGATTCAATATCTTCAATATTGATATCATTGATATCGCGCTCAATATTGTCAACAAGTACAAGGGCAGAGGTTCCACCACCGAAGGTGGAAATTCCCCGAATCCAGAATTCTGAGATGTTCTTTCCGGGCTGTCCAGATTGCATCATCGCCATCACGCCCGGTACATTCCCAGCTAGCGCATTGGACAAACTAGATGTCGGATTAGATTTCATTGTTCCGACATCTACAGAACTTGCGGCACCAGTCATGGTCAATTTTCTCTGGGAGCCGGTACCAGTTACCACGACTTCATCCAATACGCTGGTTTCGGCTTCCTGTAGCCTGATGTCCAGTACAGCGATGTCTTTCACCAAAACTTCCTGCTTCTTGTAACCAACAGAAGAAAATACCAATGTCTTATATCGTTCTACTTTAATTTTATAATGTCCCTTGCTATCGGTCACAGACCCCAACCCGGGAGCGTCCTTTACAGATACGCTAACACCCACGATTGGCATTTTCTGATTATCCGTTACAACTCCTGTCACTTCCAACGTCTCTTGTGCCTGTAATGTATAAGTTACCCCTAGGAGCAACATACATATAAGTAGTATTTTGTTTATCATACTATTCGCTTATTAATCTCAATTATTTTCTTCCATTTCCTCAAGAGCGATCTTACGGATACGCCGGTTTGACTGATCGCCGATATAAAATGCTCCTTCCGCCTCATTATAGGCAATTCCCGATGGACGATCGAATCTTGCATCATCTCTCAAATCCCCATCGACATACCCATATGGATTACTGTTCAGACTTGCACTTCCGCGACCTGCAAATGTGGTGACACTTCCCTCGGGAGTCAATTTGCGTATGGCATGGTTCATCTGATCCGTAAAATAAAAATCATAGAGATCTGGCTTCCCCGCTTCGACATATTCCTGATTTTTGACAAATACACCTTGATAAGGCTGATTTACCCGTGCAGAAGACCCCACACCATCCTTATATCC
The DNA here is from genome assembly GCF_002337775.1 of Sphingobacterium sp. UBA1897. Lineage (NCBI taxonomy): Bacteria > Pseudomonadati > Bacteroidota > Sphingobacteriia > Sphingobacteriales > Sphingobacteriaceae > Sphingobacterium > Sphingobacterium sp. UBA1897. The sequence goes on along the minus strand of NZ_DDGR01000021.1, from coordinate 3,121 downwards.
GGCGCTCCTGACCTGACCACAGAACAAATAAGGCTGATTGAATCTCTTTTTTTCCCAGTTATAGTCCGCGCGCATGATATAGCCTTGATTGATTACAATGATATACGCATAATTTCCAGTTGGATGAATGATCGTCTTATACTCCCATTGAGGATCTTGGATGAGGAATAACTGTTCAACCGGGGTAGAACCAGGTCCTTCACTAAAATATTTGTTCAGATCAAATCGGTAGAATTCCCCTTTTGCGTAGCTATTGTAATACATCTCACCATTAATAGGATGTACAGACGCACCGTTGCACTGTTTACCATATGTCAATATTTCTCTGTCTTGCCAACTTTTAGCACGGGACAATAGATAAGTAGCCCTATCATTTTCGCCACCCCTATCTTCCGCAATGATCATGTATTTTTGATCCAAGGTAAAGTCAACACTCCGGGGGCGATCAAAGTCTGAACGTTTTTTGGTAACCGTACTATCCTCAAAATTGACTAAGTAGAGTCCATTATTATTATCAAACGTTATCCACAGATGTTTTGGATTAGCGGGATCAAACTTCATAAATGAAGGTTCCCAAAAACCGCTTGCCATCTTGTTTTCGTCCACATCTTTAAACTTCCCATCTTTCCAGGGTTCATCGCCACGGGCATTTCTATAACCAGCAAGGGTTGACACAACCAACTTTCGTTGATACTCAAACATTGTGTTAGCTCTGCCAATGACGGGTTTCTCTACTCCGCCCACATGCACTTCGACGTCTCCTTTAAAAGCTTGTTTAGGCACTAGACAATATAAAGATTCGCCTAAAGCGTTAATGACGACAGCTTTTTTGCCACCGATAAAAACTTCTACATTTTTTGGATCATTTCCAAAGTTTTTTCCATAGATCACCAGCCGCTGTCCCATACCCCCTGATTTTGGGATAAAATCAGAAACGACAACAGGTTGGGAAGGATCAAAAGGGATCCCCTCGTTGACACTGACAGGCTTATCATCTTTACAACTTACAACGCTTAAACTTAGCCCGACAACAGCCCAGATTAATCGATACAATAGCCAGCTAAAGCCCGCTGCTTGTTTAGTTTTCATAAGATATTATATATTGGTTAGAATTTATTCTATAAACTTTACTATATCAGCGTCGTCGAATCTCGATTCACTGACTTTACGATATATTCCTTAAAATTTCCTTAACATCACTGCTATGTATAGGATAGTTTTAGGACGAACGGATCGATACCCGCCCTATTATCAGGCGAACACTTTGTTTTAATTTCCACATAATTGGTTACTTTTATATAAAGCTAAATGGTATTAGCCCTCTTAAGCTAAAAAAAGACTTTATGACAATTGCTTCAAAGTCTTCCTGTTTTCAAAATTACTTTTCTAATTATTTTCTTTTTTAAACTAACAATAGCTGTCGACCTTAATCCTTTTTCATTTCGACGGTTTGTCTACTCTTCTTTTTACCGAGGAAATGAATGGATAAATTCTATCTTGACTTTCTAAATGCTTCTCTAAGGTTTTCTTTCTATAATTGATTACTCAAATTTAGGGATTGTAAAGATTCTGATACTATAGAATTATCTCAATAAACTGCTTATTTGTATCAACAAAGTGATGCTATTAAACTGTGTATTTTCCGAATACTCAGCAAATCATTCCAATCCCTCAACCTTATTCGCAGTTTCAATATATGTTGAGCATTTTCGATTTATAAACTATAAATGATGAAAAGGTTACTCTTAATATTTTTATTAATTCACATATTCAGAGCTTCAGCACAAGACCCTCAGGGGAATGACTATTATTTTGGAGAAAATTTTCATTTTAATGGCTATTCTACAGATAAACGGACGATGGTAAGAAGTGATATTGTCTTTGTAAAATTCGATAAATATATATCGCATATCTTCAAGGACTTTCACAACAACAAAACATTGCCGGGCAAAGGCTTAATGCAAATGCCTAATTCACCGATTCTTTTAGGCATAAAACTAAACCCGCAGCTCAAAAACTTTATCTCGCCTAAGATTCAAAATCCTTTTAGGACCTATCATAGAGCAAGCAGAAGCTAGGCAGAGCCCTACTTTTCTTGCCCTATTTACCTAAAATGGGGTTAGAGTATCCTCCGGGGATACTCTCTTCGCTTAATGACACCATTAAGCCTCTTTTTAGTATACCGCCCAGTATACTTTAAACCAGATTTGAATTTAACAGCGATAAGCTATATATCCAATAGGCTAATTATCCAGATAAATGCCCTATAAGCAAGCATACCATCGAATATATATAGCTCCGATATCTCAATAATTATAAATTGTATTCCAGTATTTTAATTTAACTGTAGCGTTCGTAAATAATTATCCGTTTATATAAATAAGACTAAAGAAAGGTTAAGCTCAAGAAAAGAATATTTATTTGTCTGATCAATATCAGATGATGCAACTACTATAAACTTAATCATGGAAAATAATTTGCGAAAACAGGATCAATTCAATGAACATAGCTATGACCTCCATGCCAATTGGTATAATACCCTATATCCAGAAAAAGAACAAAAAATAAAAGTAATCAAGTCACTAAATAGCTATAAAGGAAGTATAAATCACTGGCTCCAGGAGCTTTTTTTCAGATGCCTGAAACCTTTCACCAAGGATAAGAATGCGAAATGGCTTACCCTTGGTGATGCTTATGGACATGACGCCCGCTACCTGCTTGACCAAAATATCCATAATGTTACCGCTAGTGACCTAGATGACAGTTTCCTTAAAGTTTCCCATGAACAAGAGTTTATCAAGGATTTCTCCGCCCAAAATGCTGAATCATTAACATTGGAAGACAATAGTGTCGATTATATACTTTGTAAGGAAAGCTACCATCATTTTCCAAGACCCTACGCAGCTCTTTACGAAATGATCCGGGTAGCCAGAAAAGCCATTATAATTATTGAACCGCAGGATCCGATATCAAAGATGCCTGCCTTATTATATTTAGCCAACCTGCTGGGAAGGATCAACGACAGGATGATCAATAAGATCTGGAAAAATAGGTTCTCCCATGAAACGGTGGGAAACTTTATCTATAAGGTGTCAGAACGGGAATTTGAAAAATTTGCTGC
>NZ_DDGR01000031.1:339196-371495 GCF_002337775.1 Sphingobacterium sp. UBA1897 | reverse complement strand
ACAGTTGGTGTTACACTCCCTGGCTGTTCGAATCTGAATGGTCAACGGTATCAGAATATCTACTAAGATCAAGATACAGTAGGTACCCAAATAGAACAATAACGCCCAATCCGATAAAGATTGGACGTTGTTGTTCTAAGAAAAAAGATGATCTATTTCAGTAATTCTTCGCACTATTACTTTTTTCTGAAGAATTTTATTTGTTCAAGTCTTACACTGCTTGCTCTTCGGAGTATGTTGTTTTTGGCAATTGTTCGATTGCTTTTCAATCTTTTGGACTGTTAGGAAATAATAAAATATTTCTTCATCCCTATTGTCGATCCCTAAATGGAATAGATTAATTCATCAAACTAGATTTCAGAAGGTGTTATACCATATTGTTTTTTAAATGCAGTTGAAAAATGGGACGGGTTTTTAAAGCCTACTTCAACGTATACATTCTGCACCTTTTTACCTTCTTCTTTTAATTTGACATACGCCGATTCCAACCGCTTTTTTATCAACCATTTTTGAGGACTTAGCGTACTAATTTTTGCAAAGTCACGTTTAAATGTTGCCAGGCTTCGACCGGTATAGGCCGCAATTTGCTCCATTGTCAGATCATCCATATAGTGATCATTCAAAAATTCCAACATATCTATCTTCCAAGGATCAGCGAAATCAAATAATATCGGGAAGAAAACATCAGCGTTATTGAGTAGAGCATAAATACCTTCGAGCAGTTTCAAATGTGTCACTTCTTCCGTCGGTTTTACATTTTCCTCAAAATATGGAGTAAGCGAATTAAACAAACTCGCAATATCTGGCTTTGGTTCTATCTTAAATACATTTTTATCTGAAAATGCTTCTTGTTTAGGAAGCTTAGATTTATTCAGCCGGCTGTAAAACTCCCTTAGAACACTTCGGTTGAATGTTAATGAAATCCCCTTATACAGATCATTCCCCTTGCTATTTTTATACATCAACAAACGATGGTTACGCCGAATAAACGCACATTCTCCAGCTTTTATCTTAATTTTCTTGTTTCGATCTTCAATAATCTGTTCACCTGAATATACATACACTAATACATGTTCAGGCGCAGCATGAATACATTTTTCGCTAAAGTCTGAAAAGCAAGAAAGGAAGATACCCCAGTAACTTATCGTTTTTAATTTATCAGCGTGTTCCATCGAATAATATGCTATTTTTTTCACAAAAGTAGTAAATAAGCAAAGTAAGTTCTTTACGCTGAAGCTCAATTAACATTTCTGAAAAGCTCATTTATTGCTATCCTTACGCTTCAGGGTCTATGGTTTAGGCTATAAACAGGACACTATTGAACAAATTTCAATAATGGATGCCATTGCTCTCTGGGGACCAATAATGGCACATTTTGGATTAGGTTCAAATATCCTTGTCAATTCTGACCGAGCCAGAAAAGAATTGGGATGGCGCCCTAAATATGATAACCTGTTGCAAGAAATAGCTTCTAATTGAACAGACACTGGCTCCTCCTCACTTTTGATGGTCAAGACGAAGGATATACCATAGCCTCTGCTATTCTTGTAATTTTTAAATGAGCAGAATATCAAGGCTTCTCATTTTAAAACTAATTCAGATTGACATTCCGGTACTCATTTGGGCTATAACCGACACGGTTTTTAAATAAGCGACTAAAATGCTGCGGATATTTAAAACCAAGTTCAAATGCAATTTCGTTAATAGTCTTATTCGAATCGAATATTTTTTCCTTGGCAATCTCGATTAACTTATTCTGAATATATTCCTGCGCAGTCTTCCCTGTTTCTTTCTTAACGAGGTCACCAAAATAGTTGGCAGAAAGAAATAATTGTTCAGCAAAGTAGGCCACAGTTGGCAGACCGTATTGTTGTGGTTCATCTGACTGAAAATAAGCATTCAAAATCTCTTCGAATTTTTCTATAATACCCTTATTAACATTTTCGCGCGTTATAAATTGTCTGTCATAAAACCGTTGACAATAATCTAGGAAAAGCTCGATGTTGGAGACAATGAGCTTTTTGGTATGCTTGTCGATACTATGAACCAGTTCATGCTTTATTTTGTTGAGGCAATCCATAATGACCCTCCTCTCCTGCTCGGAAAGATGAAGCGCCTCGCTAGCTGAATAGGAAAAGAACGTATAGTTGGCAATCTCCTTTGCCAACGAAGTACCATAAAGCAGCTCTGGATGAAATACCAATGCTGTCCCCTGAGGCTGGTAGAATTCCGTGCCATTCTCCCCAATGACCTGCCCCGGAGCCAAAAATATCAATGTTCCCTCTTCATAATCATAATTCTTAAGTCCATACCGGAGATCTCCGCATTTTATTTCTTTAAAAAACACGGTATAGAACTCATACCTGAGCTTTGACAGTTTACGAGGATCAGCTTTGCTCAAATCGACAACACTGACCAAAGGATGCAATGTTTCATTGTTATTGAAATTATTGTATTCGCTAATACTCTTAAAATTGATGATCTCTTCCATTTGCCTGAATGCTATGAAACAAATTTACAAAACTGAAATCCAATAATGTATTGAATCCGTAATATTGGTAGAACTATCCGTAATCCATCTACCAAAACCTTAGCCTGCAAAACCGAACTTTGTTATCATTGGATTGTATACTACATAAACGATTTTCATGATGTATAAAGTAAAACTAAATAACGGAATTGAAATGCCTATCCTTGGTTTCGGTGTTTTCCAGATAAAAGATGCCTTAGAATGCGAACGTGCTGTTATTGATGCCGTCGAAACTGGATACCGGCTAATTGATACCGCGGCCTCTTATTTGAATGAAGAAGCAGTAGGAAAAGCGATAAAAAATTGCGCTATCCAACGTGAAGAATTATTTATCACGACCAAACTGTGGGTTCAGGATACGGGATATGAGAAAACCAAGACCGCTTTTCACCGCTCGTTGGAAAGACTGCAATTGGACTATCTCGATCTGTATCTGATCCACCAACCTTATGGCGATATCTTTGGATCGTGGAAAGCGATGCAGGAACTTTATGAAGCCGGTAAAATAAGGGCTATCGGGACTGCTAATTTCCAGCCGGACAGGGTGATGGATCTCATTGTCAATAGTGGTTTCACTCCTGCAGTCAACCAGATCGAAACACATCCTTTTCAACAGCAAATTCAAAATCAAGCTTTCCTGAACGAAAATAATATCCAGACCCAATCCTGGGGTCCTTTTGCAGAGGGGAAAAACGATATTTTCCATAATGGGGTCCTTAAGTCAATAGGAGAAAATTACAATAAAACTGTTGCACAGGTCATCCTCCGATGGCTTGTGCAACGGGACATCATTGCTATCCCCAAATCTGTTCGTAAAGAAAGAATAGCCGAAAATTTCCAGCTATTCGATTTCGAACTGACAGAGAAGGAAATGGATGCCATAAGATCCCTAGACACTGGAGAAAGTCTATTTTTTGATCACCGGGACCCTAAGATGGTCAGATTGCTGAGTGAAAGAAAACTTGATATCTAAAACGTTAAATTGATACTAAAATGGAAAAAAGAAAACTGGGAAATAGTGGACTTGAAGTGTCCGCACTTGGATTAGGCTGCATGGGTTTGAGTTTTGGCTATGGCCCGGCTACAGACGAAAAAGAGGCAATTCAATTAATCCGCGCTGCTTTTGAATCTGGAATTACCTTTTTCGATACTGCTGAATGTTATGGCCCTTTTACCAATGAAACCCTACTTGGACAAGCATTGGAGCCATTCAGAGACCATGTGGTGATCGCGACTAAGTTTGGTTTCGAAGATGGCGATTCAAAAAAAGGTTTGGACAGCAGTCCCGCCAGAATCAGAAAAGTTGCTGAAGCTTCCCTCCAACGTCTGCGTACGGACCGAATCGACCTATTCTATCAACATCGCACCGACCCCAATATCCCTATTGAAGAGGTGGCCGGAACCATCCGCGATCTGATTGCTGAAGGTAAAGTAAAACATTGGGGACTCTCTGAAGCGGGAACTGAAACTATCCGTCGAGCACATGCAGAACAGCCCCTAGCAGCATTGCAGAGCGAATATTCGCTCTTTTACCGTGAACCCGAAAATGAGATCATCCCTACACTGGAGGAGCTTGGAATCGGTTTTGTGCCCTTTAGCCCCTTGGGAAAAGGCTTCTTAACCGGCGCAATCAACGAAACGACAAAATTTGACCCGACGGATTTCCGTAACATCGTACCACGTTTCTCGGAAGAAAATCGCAAAGCGAATCAGGTTCTTGTAGATCTCCTAAAAACGATAGCAAGTGCCAAAGATGCCACTCCAGCGCAGATTGCATTAGCATGGCTGCTTGCTCAGAAACCATGGATTGCCCCAATCCCGGGAACGACAAAACTACATCGCCTGATGGAAAATATTGACGCCATTGCTGTTCAGCTAGATACAAAGGAAATACGGGAGATCAACCAGGCTGCTTCGGCGATTACCATCCAAGGCGAACGATATCCTGCTGCTTTACAGAACAGAGTCGGTAAATAAAAAATAAGCTATGCGATTGAACAGAATAATACGAAATATTACAGCCTCTGCTGCCCTATTCATTTTATCGATGACCGTACATGCCCAGAAAAAGCAAAAGCCTTTACTCATTGATGATCAAGGTAGCTTTGCAGTTGGTGGTACAATCAAGACCGAAGCTGGGCACTTTAACGTAAATGATGCCCTGAATACTCAAGGACAAACTTTCCATGGCGATCATGCCTACGTTTTCTATCAAAAACCGGTAAAAGCCCACAAGTATCCTTTGGTATTTCTGCATGGTGCAGGCCAATCAAAAAAAACATGGGAAACCACAGCAGATGGTAGAGAAGGCTTTCAGAACATTTTCCTCCGCCGGAAATTCTCAGTGTACCTCATCGACCAACCGCGACGTGGGGAAGCCGGAAAAAGCATGGTAGAAGCAACGATCAAGCCTACGGCAGATGAGCAGTTCTGGTTTACACAATTTCGTATAGGCAATTACCCCAACTATTTCCCGAATGTTCAGTTTCCAAAGGATAGTATAGCATTAGAACAGTTCTATAGACAGATGACACCCAATACGGGTGCTTTCGATGCAACCGTTATTACCGCAGCGGTATCCAGTCTATTTGATAAGATTAATGCCGGAATCTTGGTCACCCACTCCCAGGGCGGAGGCCCAGGTTGGCTGACCGCGATCAAAAATGATAAAGTCAAAGCGGTCGTCGCATACGAACCATACAGTGGATTTGTATTTCCAGAGGGCGAACTTCCGGCTCCCATAAAATCCGCGGGGTTGTTTGGTGAACTCAAAGGGGTTACAATCCCCCTCTCTGATTTTAAAAAGCTGACCCAAATCCCCATTGTCATTTACTATGGGGATAATATTGCCAAAGAGCCGACCAATGTATGGAACAAAGACCACTGGCGTTCGGGGCTGGAAATGGCCAGACTATGGGCCGCGGCAATTAATAAACATGGCGGAAATGCAACGGTAATCCATCTTCCTGAAATTGGAATCATGGGAAATACTCATTTTCCTTTTTCGGATCTCAACAATTTGCAAGTTGCGGATGAACTATCCAAATGGTTAAAACAAAAAGGACTGGATAAGTAATAATGGTAGTACTATCCGTAATCCGTCTACCTAAAAAGAAAGTTGATTTAGGGAACTTTGTATAAATCAAAAACGATGCAAATGAAAACTAGATATTTATATTGCCTACTACTTTGCCTGTTGTTTGCGGTAACTTCCTGTTCGGGAGCAAATGAAGCCACATTTGAAAACAAAGGTTTCCCGATAGCTCCCTGTGATTCGCTAAATAATCAGGAAGTTTTGGTCGTTTACCTATCGCGGACGAAAAATACCAAAGCTGTCGCAGAGATTATCCATCGGCAGGTAGGCGGTGATCTAGTTGGTCTTGAGCCCGAAAATCCTTATCCCGCTCACTATCAAACCACCGTCGACCAGGTTGCCGAAGAAAATAAAACGGGTTATCTGCCGCCACTAAAAACGAAAATAGACAACATAGGAAAATACGACTTCATCTTTGTGGGTTTTCCAACTTGGGGGATGCAGCTCCCTCCCCCCATAAAGAGTTTTCTAAAACAGTATGATCTGGCAGGAAAAACGATTGTCCCTTTTAATACAAATGCCGGATATGGCGTTGGGAGCAGCTTTGACACGATCGAACAACTTTGTTCCAAAAGCAAAATATTGGAAGGGTTTACAACAAAAGCAGGTAAAGAACGGGACGGAATCCTCTTTGTGATATCAGGTGAAAAAGAAAAACAGCTTACCGTTCAACTTGCCCAATGGCTTGAAAAACTTGGATTCACAAAATAATAAGAAGTGGAAAGCATAAAATTACAATCAATGAAACAAATCAAGTATATCATCGTAGCCATGTTTATGGCGACGGGGCTCATTACAGAAGCACAGGACAAATCAAAAAATCCATTTGGCCTTGTGTATGGTGATGCTATAAAGGAAAATGTAAAGGGAAAAGTAAATATACATCCTGTGAGCTATAAATTAAACGGAATAGCTATCGCTGCTAATGTATATACTCCGGCGAATTATGACCCTTCAAGAAGATATCCTGCCATTATAGTCGCACATCCCAATGGCGGGGTCAAAGAACAAACTGCCGGTCTTTATGCACAGCGACTGGCAGAAGCGGGTTACATTACAATAGCCGCAGACGCCGCCTATCAGGGAGCCAGCGGTGGCGAACCCCGCCATACCGACAAACCCCAGTTCAGAACAGAGGATATCCATGGCATGGCAGACTATATCGCTGGTTACGCCGGTGTCGATCCAGGTCGTGTCGGTGCACTCGGGATCTGCGGCGGCGGCGGCTATACCCTCAAAGCAGCACAGTCTGATAAACGGCTAAAAGCTGTTGCTACACTGAGCATGTTCAACTCTGGTGAAGTGAGACGCAACGGGTTTCAAAATTCTCAACAAAATACAATTGAGCAACGATTGAAACAGGCATCAGATGCCCGGGCAGAGGAGGCAGCAGGCGGAGAAATCAAGTATTCTGGCGTAGCTAGTATAACAGACGAAGAGATCGCCAAAACTCCAACAGATCTCTATCGGCAAGGATTTGAATATTATTATCGGACGCACGCCCATCCGAATTCAACGTTTTTATATACAACCAGCAGCTTGATGGATCTGATGACATGGGATGCAACCGATGGTATCGAACTGATCGATCAGCCCTTGTTGATGATCGCTGGAAGCAAGGCAGATACCAAGTATATGACCGATGAGGCTTTTTCAAAGGCTAAAAACGCAAAAAACAAAGCGCTCTTTTTACTAGAAGGAGCTACACACATTGAAACTTACTGGAAAAAGGAATACGTCACAAAAGCTGCAAATAAATTGGTTGAGTTTTATCACCAGAACCTTCAATAAAAAATACACTATACTTTATTATGATTATGAAAAAATTATTACTCGGCCTCTGTTTGGCCCTCTCCGGAATTCAGATCTCATTTGCACAGTCGCCTGCTGATCAGGAAATCATCAAACTTTCAAAAGATAAATGGCAATGGATGGCCGACAAAAATGTCGGCACATTGAACAGCCTTTTTCATGAAAATTCAATGTTTGTCCACATGGGGGATCCTGGGGAAAACAAAGGGAACTTAATGTCATAAAAAGTGGCGGAATCTGGTATAAAAAGGCTGATATCCATGAAGTATCAGTCAATATCATTGACAATACAGCTATCCTACTCAATAGAATCGACCTACTTGCTATCGTTGGTGGTAACGAGGTAACCAATCCCTTTATGGTTACGGAAGTCTACGTAAAACAAAATGGCACTTGGAAACTAGGATCACTGTCGTTCACCAAACTACTTACTCCTGGGAACTAATAACGATTCAACCAGTGATATCTTCGTAAAGAATGCCATCGCTAGTCTTTCTACTCCAAAAAGAGATGAAATAGAAAGAATCACTAATAGAGAATGATCATGAAGAAACAAAAGTATATTATCGCGTTATTATTCACTTTATTTTGCTTTTATTCCATGTTATACGCAAGTCAGAATCGCGAAAATCCGCCATTAAATAACAAAAAACGTTGTCTTATTACCATTGCGGCCACCGCGGCCAAAGGTGACCTGTCAACATTAAAAGATGCACTCAACAAAGGACTCGATGCCGGACTGACAAGTAATCAGATTAGGGAAAGCATCATACAGCTCTATGCTTATGCCGGCTTTCCTCGTAGTATACGTGGATTGCAAACCCTGATGGCCGTACTTGAGGAGCGCAAGACAAAGGGCATCAATGATCCAACAGGCCCTGAAGCATCACCTATTCAAAATGACCAGCCAAAATATGATCGTGGCAAAGCGATTTTGGAACAGCTTACAGGAGTAACCGAAAAAGATCCAAAAACTGGTTATGCTGCTTTTGCTCCAACTATTGAACTATTTTTAAAGGAACATCTATTTGCTGATATTTTTGAACGGGATATTCTTACCTACGCTGAAAGAGAACTGGTAACAATCTCTGTACTAGCCAGCATAGGCGGCGTGGAACCGATGCTGAAATCGCATTTGGCAATTTGTTTAAATGTAGGTTTATCGGAAGAACAATTACAGCAGTTTATAATTATTATTAAATCTACTGTGGGCAAAAAAGAGGCTATAGTTGCACAAAAAATATTCGATGAAGTATTAGCGAATAGAAAGTAATCTAACTGCTACTATAAAATTTGCGGTCATTAAAGCGACTATAACAAAAAAATAAACGAGCCTAAAATGGGTTACTTGGGGATAAACTTTATTTAAAAATTTAAAATCATGAATTTAAACAATACAACGATACTATTTCTGACGGGAATCTTGGCAATTTCATGTACTCAACAGATCAAACCACAAAAAACTGAACAGGACAGAACGCATGATCCTATTTTTTCAAAAGGTGAAAGGATTACAAATGACAATTTCACAGGAACAGTGTGGTTAAATAATCTAGTAACCGCAGATCGGATCAATCAGAATGCTGTTGGAAGTGTGACCTTTGAGCCTGGTGCCAGGACCAAGTGGCATTCTCATCCGGCGGGACAGATTATTCTGGCATTGGATGGTGTCGGCTTCTATCAGGAAGAAGGTAAGGAAAAAATAATCCTCCGTAAAGGAGAAGTTGTAAAATGCCCAATAGATGTTCCTCATTGGCATGGCGCGAGCGCTGATTCTGCTTTTGTACAGATTGCCATTACAGGCAGGGAAAAGGGAGAAACTGTATGGCTTAAACCTGTGACAGATCAAGAGTATAACAATTAACCTAAATAAGATCTCTTTTCTCGATAGTAATATATTCATCCTTTTCGGCCTGAATAAACGAAAGTGGGCATTCAATATCGGTTAGAAAATGTATACTTAATAAGCATGTCAATTTATAGACAAAAATTGGAAGGATCTATATGAATCAAACAAATAAGCCGGCTGTATTATAAAAAGCCGGCTTTTGAAAAGGATTTAATGATCCTGTTTACCGCTTTTGGGTGTTTTGGTAATATTGGGGATGAAAACCAAATAGTCGTAACCTTTTATAATTCTTTCCAGCTCCAAATCCTCTACCTTAAGCTTCTGTTTAGAGATTGCTTGTTGCAAAGGTCTCAAATTATAAGCATACCAATTGTCATCTTTTACAACGGTTAAAAACGATTTATATTGATCCAAATCAGCCAATGTTTCACCCTCCCCCTTTCCGATGAGCATAATATGTAATGACTTCCGGTAATTTGCCTCTTCAATATTGGCAACCAGGTTACCAACATCGAATACTTCCATTAAACTCTCTCCTTTAGGCATGTGATTAGCGCCATATTTGAAAAGATTCTTCTTGTCTTTCCATTCGGGAAGCTTCTCAAAAACCAGATGTTTGATATATTGAATCCTTAAACGATGAATTCGATTTAAATATAGATCTCTGCTTAATTTTAGCGCTTCAAGCTGTTCTTTCTCAATGGCGGATAAATTGAGAGCGGTCAATGCATTTATTTTTTCTAAGCAATCATCAGAGAACAAATAGAATCTGGTGTTATTTTTTGTGTCAAAAGTAGCAGAATTAGCAATCATCTGTGTATAAATTTCTTTTGCTTTAGCACTTCTGGATTGCATACTTAATTCCGAAAAAAGCAAGCGATCTGAAAATAAACTAATTTGTTCAGCGCCATAGGTTTTGACATTCTGATCTACTATGTTTTTAAATAAGTCAAACTCAGCCTCACCTTGTAAAAAAGATAAGGCAGAACCCGACTCATTGCGAAATTTGTCCAGTTCAGAAGGAGTTAAGGATTTAATTTTCTTTGATATTGTATTGACTGTATAGGGATCAATTTCCAGAATATAGTTGTCGAACTTAATATTATTGACAACCGCGTTTGTGAAATAAGGAATTTCGCTGGTGAAATGCTGCTCGCCCAATAATACGGAGTTGTTTTTTCTGATTTCATCTAGCAAAGTAGTCCATCCTTTGCCGTCAAAAGCGTTCTTATTGTTTTTTTTAAAGGTCGAATAGTTATTTTGAATTAAACTATCCATTAATGAGGTTTGTGCACGACCGAAATTGGCAATAAATAGGGTTAAAATTAGGATTTTGGTTTTCATTATCTATTTTTTGAAAGATACTCATTTAGCCCGGACAATGCTAGTTATTTTTTATATTCTAATTAACTAAAACAAAACCGTCGTATTACTTTGATTCAATCCTGATACTGGTTATAGAAAGTTTAAACATATGAAGCTTTTGACCAATGAATCGATTCCTATTTTTGAAGATTTTATAGGTCATAAGTTAGCACACAAATTGTTGAAAACAAAGAAAATTATAGGGCAGTATTTGCCGTTTTTTTATATTATTTATAGCACCTCTTATTCATGGTCAACATGACCGTCTATATTTAAACGCAATAATGATCAAAGGTTCTTAAACGCAGAAATATTTGTTCCGGAGTACATTTTGAAAAACCGGCTAAAATGAGCAGGACTTTCAAAACCAAGTTCGTAAGCTATCTCTTTCGCTGACTTCTCGGTATAATGGAGATACCTTTTAGCCTCAAGAATTATTCTGTTGCGGATTAGAACGGATGGCGCCGACTGTTTCAACAGCGCAAATACATTGCTTAGCGTTTTTGGTGATTTGTTGAGTGCAGCGGCATAGAACCTGACTTCATGTTCCTCTTTAAAGTTACATTCCAGTAGCAACGCAAATTTTCTCACAATATCCATTCTTTCGTCGGGGAATAGCTGATAACTTTCACTTTGGAGCTTTGCTATCCTTGTGGTATTGATGATCACTCTCTTAAGAAGGGTGCGCAGCATTTCACCCTGGAAATTATCTTTTACCATCATCTCATTTGAAAACACATTCTCCAGATGAGACATTTCTTCCACAGCAGTTTCATTTAATACAATGAACATTGGATGTCGAATACCATAGAACAGAAAACCAACACAACCGACCTCAGCATCGTGGTCAACGATACAATAGAACTCCCTATTAAACTGCCAGGCAGTCAGCACATCGGGCTGTTCAAATACAAAATGTTGATTGGAAACCAAAGGAAGTATACACCTTGATGGCATCGTATAGCTGATCTCATCGATCGTCACTTTTTGTTCGCCGCCCTTATTATAAATAAATGTATTGATTGGCAGGGAATTCGCATTACGAAGTCCCCTGCCTGAAAATTGGTTGTTGTCACTGTGCATCACAAACAGTGCTGCTGTTGCGTTATCGCTATACTCCCTAATCATGTTGTCATTTACTTACGACATTTCAATACGCTTAAATTTAATCATTTTCTTGTAAGAGCCTAACGCCCACAAGCTAGAAATTTACAGATCTTCTTTAATGCTGCTTGCAGCAGCAAACAGCAGATTGGAGGATAATCTTTGTTTAAAATCGGGATTGATAAATTCAAAATGAATTGTTCCCTTTTGATCAAGTATAAATACTGATGGAACCGGAAGCAGCAAGTCGGTGTCTTTGCCTCCAGTTGTTTTCGGTAGCATCTCCCAGTAGTCTTTCGGAGCTTTATACGCAATCCCCATTTGTTTCGACAGTGAAAGATCTGCGTCCGATAAAAGTGTATAACTTAATTTTTCTTTCGCTACAGCTTTCATTAATCCCTCGGATTCGTCTGTACTTATGGCAATCAACTGATACCCCATTTCTTCCAAGCCGGGAAAGGCCTCTTGTAAGCCCGAAAGTTGTCTGGTACAATAAGGACACCAGCCACCGCGGTAGAAAACCAAAATGGTCGGCTTTTGGGAAATCGCTCTATTGAGATCAAACCTTTTACCTGAAACGTCTACCAATACTGCCATCGGTATTTTTTCTCCACACAATAACGGACTGATGTCTTCCGGATTTTGCGGAATTCGATAAGGGATTTGCTTCATATCCATTTTATCTATGCTGGACTGCGCCTGCGCATTGGCTATACTTGCGATGCAGGTCGTGAACAACAGCAGCGCAACAAACGCAGCTAATTTTGTTTTTATAGGATTTTTCATTTTATAACACGTTTATTACTTAATAAATATTGAATCGATACTTTTTGACCGTGGAAACTCAATCGATACTTTAGCCACTGCATGTAATAGGTTGCTGATCGTCCTGTCTCTAATAAGGACAATAATAGCCACGAGATTTTCGTTCGTATAACCGGCCTCAAAAATTAATTGATTGTTACTTTAATAATGCTAGAAATTGATGGCAGTGTGGTGAACCCATTTGGATTAGGCACTTCTCCAATTGGTTTACGTTCGGTCACAGGAGTGCCACCTAATCCTGCCTGCTCATTGCCAGCTCCGGGAAACTGATTAATCGCTGTCCCATTGTCAAACAATCCGATTGAATAGGATACATCTCCTTTTACTGTTGCATCAATTCCATTATCTTTTGTTGCAAAGAACCAATCGTTGGAAAGGCCGTACATGCTTGCAATGGCAATTCGATCTCCACTCGCTATACTTAACTGCTGTGAAACGCTACTTCCTGCCTGCGCTCCGATTTTAGGAAGTAATACTGTTGAGCTAGCCGCCGGAAGGATATACACCGCTTTTACACCGGAGAGTGTTTTAAGATAAGCCGCCAGGCCCGATGCATCACCTTTTTGCGCTAAATCTTTCAGTCCTTTACCACGGTCATTTTCACCGATTTTATATATTGGGTTTTCGATGCCTTTATATAACACCACCAAAACTGGAGATAATGGTGTAAAAATACCTGTTTGTGTATTAATGTAATTACCCAACACGCTATTGTCTCCCATCTCCGCAATATTTGTCAAGCCATTTACACTTGGTTTTCCTACTTCAAATAATGGATTAGGATTTAACAGGTTCCCTCCCACGCTATATGAAATTGCCCAAACTCCGGGACTGAAGGGGGTCGGATTGGTCGTACCGCCCGAGACATTAGTGATTATAAGTGTAAAATTGGAATTACCTTCATAATGAAGTGTTGCTTTCATTAAAGTAGAAGCTGGAGCATAAGTATTGCCCTGTGCATCGGTTCCGTTTACTTCCGTAATAGCTCTTGGAGCAGTTTCTGTTGTTCCCGGGTGAATTACAGCTGCACCTGGCATCTGATTGATACGAGTACCATTATCCCATAATTTAATCTGTGCCGAAACATCGCCCTCAACCGGAGTTCCATTGTCCTGATACAGCTTTATGCCAGGATTTTCGGGAGCAAAAAACAAGTCATTCGACCAACCATACATCGTTGCAAAGCTCAGCGCTTGTCCTTTGGCTGCAGAAAACTTAATGGAAATTGCTTCGCCAGGCATAACCACTGGCGAAGCACCAGTGTTTTTAAAGCGACCGGACCCGACCAATGGTTTTGAATCCAATACATTTTCTATCGTAATAGTTGTCGCCGACGTTGATGGCATAGCATCATTTTTATTGCAAGCGATAATTAGCAAAGGGATTGCTGCCATAGCCCACAAAATTGAATGTTTATGTTTCATAATGAATTCTTTTTAAATTACATTACAAATGTAAATTTCATGGGAGGAGCTGTAGGTATCTGAATTTCCCGCTGTGTTGCCGATATTTCCCGAGGGAATAATTTATGAGGAAGTAGATGTTGGACTGTACTGATAGTACAGGAGGACTGAACCACTAGAGAAACACCTTGTTTTTAATAGTTTAAAAACTATTCTATCGCTTATATGTTCAAATAGTGAAAGCCCCTGTCCTACCACAAGGGGATAAATGCACAATTGAAGTTCGTCGATCAAATTGAGATTCATCAGCTGGACAATTAAGCTTCGACTCCCAACCAAAATATCTCTACCGGGTTGCTGTTTCAATTTCAATATTTCATCTTTTAGCATCCCTTCGGCCAATTTTGCACTCGCCCAGTCTACATTTTTTAGCCTGTTTGAAAAAACAACTTTTGGAATTTTATCGATAGCCAATGCAAAGTCATCCATTGATTTTTCACCTGAGGGATTTTTCACAAAAGGCCGCCAGTATTCCATAAGCTGATAGGTAATCCTACCATATAAAATGACATCAGCGCTATTTAACAGATGCGTATAATGAAGATGTATTTCCTCGTCGGGAATGCCAGCTGTATGATCACAAAACCCGTCAAGGGTCATATTGAATGCTGCAATTACTTTTCTCATGTCCTTCCAATAAGCTTCTTTTACACCGTAAATCTAACATTTTACACATTGAATAGGCTTTGCATAAGACAAGAAATAAACCGGGGTAATGATAGAAAAGAAAGCTAACGTTTCAAAGATTAAATAATAGCCACCGAATAAAATTGCAGGTGGAAGGAATTAAAACAAAAAAGTCAAACCACTAAAGATAATTACCGTTGAAGGGGGGAGCATAAAGCTGAGCTCCTGCCCCTTTTTTAAAATATGAAGTCTATTTCAGATCATCGAAGCAGGCTAGTCACGATCTGTTCTCACAAATTGTCCATTGAAATCGAAAATAAGAGCATCTCCACCCCTGATATCTATTCGATATGAACTGCGTTTTTTTTCGATAAACTCAACCTGATTCCCAGGATGATTTTTTATGATAAAAGTTAAAATACTCCTTCTGACATCCTGGGAAGAAAGTTTTTCACCCTTGCCGGTTACCAAATTCCAATTGACCATATGATTTAAGATTTAAAATGTTATAATAATCTAAACCTATCCATCAATTTGGGAAAGAAATGGGAATTATTTATCTATTTTCCCAATCTAAATCCAACCGTTATACCGCCCATAGGTGTAAATTCGCTTTGGCTGTCATAAAAACTCACACCTGGCCCGATACCTACATTCATCATAAAACGCTCGCCATAAGTGCGCTGTATACCCCACATTGCGCCTAAAGTTAGGGTGAAATCAGCAACATACATATTATCACTTTTCAATATGGACGGACCAGCGGCTCCAAGCACCCCAGCAATATAATTGCCGGAATTGTGTGCTATTTTTTTTCCTTTCTGAAGCCTTTTATTTAAATTATAATAATGCCGCACTTGCATATCGACCGCTGGACGAAATGCATATCCCCACTCAGAATCTTCATGATGATAATCGTTAATCGTTATCGATGTTTTACTGTATAATAAACTTCCTGATAAAGGTCCTGAAAAGCGCAATGTTGTTTTATTTCCGATCCCCATTTCGTAAGACATATTGGTCAGGATATTGTAGGCAAACTGGTGATCCTCAACTTTGGCTTCAACTGCTGTATTCGTTTGTGCAAAAGACATCGAGGCAAAAGCCACCGTCATAAAGAGTGTAAAATAATTTCTTTTCATTAATAATTAATAATTTGACACCGCAAAGATATTAAAATAAATAATGTGTAAAAATCAAACTCCTATTGTCAAATCGAAGGCATTTCGCTTCAAAAATAGAACATCAATAAATACAGACTCAGTTTATTAAATAAGCTCGATGTGCTATTTCACATATTTAACCATCAAGATTATTATTTTAATTCTTATTTTCACAAGCACAACAGGCAACGAAATCCGTTACCCCTACTGCGACGTCGATACATTCGCAGGTGCAGAGGCGATTGCTAGTGAAGTAGTAAAGAAAAATACTTAGCAAATGCTCAGAAAGTTTTTGAGTCTGAGGCACAATGTTTAGAAAAGAACATATGAAAAAAATAGTGTTATTAAATACCTTGTTTACTCCGTTGATCGGATTTACTCAATTACAGACCGTTTTTAAGCAAAAAGTAGATTCTATTTATGATAAAAATAAGGATGCAGTAGGAATTATTGTTCATGTAGAAGCACCGAAACATAATATTTCCTGGAGCTATGCAAAAGGTGTAGCAGACACCAGCACGAACCAAGCGCTAGAAGACCAACAGCCTGTTTTGATTGCGAGCAACACGAAACCCTATGTCTCCGCAGCAATCCTAAGATTGGTGGAAAAAGGTGAACTTTCTATTGATCAGCCAATTGCAAATTTATTATCAAAAAAAACACGTCATTTATTTGAAAGCGATGGCTATAATCTAGCGGTAATTACGATAAAGAATTTGCTCTCACACACTTCGGGAATTCAAGATTATGTAGATGAAGCTTATTTTGAATTCGTCAATCAGCATCCTAAATATAAATGGAAAAAAGACGAGCAGATCAAAAGATCCATCGATATCGGAAACCCTCAGCCTGTCGGTGAAAAATTTAGTTACGCTGATATTAATTATTTACTTCTTACCGAAATTATTGAGCAAAAAACACAGCAGCCATTTTATGCAGCCATCCGAAACTTACTTAGATACCGAGAATTAAATCTAACAAAGACATGGTTTATAAACTTAGAACAATATCCTGAAAACACCCTGCCTCTCGCCCATCAGTACGCAAGCAAGTACAATTGGGACTCTTATGCCATTGATCCTTCGTGGGATCTGTACGGAGGCGGTGGGGTAGCAGCGACAGCCAAAGAGGCAGCCCTATTTTTCCAATATGTATTTGATGGAAAAATCATTCAGGATAAACAACTTCTTGAAGCGATGCATACCTACATCTTACCACCAGATAAATCTAAATACTGTTTGGGAATTTATCATTTTGACATGGGATTCAACGCTTACTATCATGGCGGTTGGTGGGGAACAGATGTCATCTATTCACCGGAATCTGATGCGACTATCACTGTCTTTACGCTGCAAAAAGGATTTCAGCATGTCATCAATCCATTTATCGGAAAAGAATTTCAAAAACTATTGATTGCGGAATCAGCAATAAAATAGCAGCTGACTACAATACAATGGAAAGTTTAAACTTTGATTGCCAAACCACTATCATTTACCAGTAAGCACTAGACAGGCAGTCGTTTACGATATTGGATATAGTATACAATTACATTTAGCAAAACAATAAGAGCCGCTATTATAGCCGCTGTATATACAGTACTATTAACTAATTTATTAGCAACTGAAATTGCTATTAAAGCCCATACAGCTACAAGTCCAAATAAGGGCATATGACGTTGCCATATCATCAATAAGTGAATGATTAATGCAATTGCAAACATGATAATAACCCATGTTGTAGCTGGTAATCCAAAACCGTCCCAGCCTATCTTCGTGAGATAGGCTGCAATGTCGGCAATCAAAGCCACTGAAATCCATCCTGCATAAAGTTGAAAAGGGAACTTAAGAAATATACGCTTGCTGCGTGCAGCATGAAACACAATAGATTGTGTATGGTGAATTATCTTTAATAGCGACACAAAAAGTAAGATCATTAATAAAATAGTCAAAAAGGTATAGTCATACAACCAGGTAATGACCCATAGACTATTTGCTAGACAAGAAATCAAGAACCACCATCCGACTTTTAAAACTACTTTTTCCTTTTCGTTTGTCTGTCTGACAAAAGGACCAAAATAAATTACAAATCCAAACAACCCCAAATAAATGAGGCCCCATATGGTAAAGGCATATCCCGCGGGTGTAAATAGATTTTGATATTTAGCAGAAACCGTTGCCATGGTCTCCCCATTAAAAATTCCCGTATTGGATAGGTAATTAATAATCACCGTAATGACCAAAGCAACTCCATTGGTTATTTGATAGATTTTCTTCATTGTATACAGCATAAAATATGTTTAAAAGCTCATTTGACCTCCTTCCGCCGGTCACGTGAACTGCAATAGACTCGTTATCACTAATTCTTAGTTTGATTAAATAATTTTTCTAAAACCTGATAACGGTAATCGAAGATTTGCTCCAACTTTTTTTTAACAAAAATTCCATGCGCAATTGTGCCTAGAATTCCCAAAGGCAATTCATAGTCTACCCTGTCTTTCACGAGCACTCCTTTTTCATTCGGAATAAACTCATGAAAATGATTCCAATAGGCATAAGGTCCCTTTAGTTGAAAATCAGTAAAACTTTTATTCTTTTCCACTTGCGTTATTTTGGTCTTCCACTTCAGCGGAAACCGAAGGATCGGAGATACCAAATAATCAATGATCATTCCCTCAGAAATTTCTTGCCGACGAAAGTCTGAGACGACAACAAACCCCATATCTTTTGGTGTAATTTCTGAAAGATTCATGGGTGAAGAAAAAAAAGACCAAGCGGTATCCAAATCGCAGGCCAATTGTTGTTCTCTATATATTTTGTACCTCATTACCTCATCTTATTTGAACTAACTTTATTGCTTGTCAATATAACAACACTACCACAAATTAGTTTACAAATATACTATAAAAAACATTTAACGAGGTTGCATCGCTAATTTAAAGAATAATTATACACCAATACAACTATTTAATTTGAAGCTAGCTTTTAAATATACTTTTATCGATGGTTATTTAGCGGACATATCCTTTTCTAGAGCCTTAACAAGGGCTTTCGTATAACTTTTAGAAAAATCAGCTAAGCTGGAAGGGTTGATTGTTTCAGACTGCACACTCCAAACCAGTTGTTCGGAACTAACGTCATATAGATTACTTTCCAGATAGTACATTTTATCCGTGGTATAATATCCCGGATCGTATGCAATCGGGTACCAATGGGAGTAATAGCTCCAAAAATTACCATACCATCCAAACCTCGGATAAGGCATATAAGGTCCACTTCCCGGTACATATCGGGTTTCGCTGGTTTTGTCGATCAGGGTAACAGTAAAAATAGCATCCGCATTCAGACTGTGTACTGCTTTCATCACTAAATCTTTATTTTGACTTTCATCTTTGGTGAACGTGCGTTTAAAAACATCAGTACTTTTAATAGCCTTGTAGCCATGCATGGAAGCCGCTTCAGCCAAATTGGATTCAATGACCTCCTGTGCTTTAGCATGGTTTGTCATCGCAATAATGAATATTGTTTGGTATTGTTTTGGAGTCAGATCTCTATTTTTATAGACATCTGTTATCCTTGTGGAGGTACTACAAGCCAACAATAAGAAGCTTGAGACAATTGCGGTTAAAAATGACTTCGATTTCATATGTTTTAAAAATTAGTGTCCTTTTGAAGTGTAGCAGAGAGTCTCTTCGTATTTCCGTGGGATAAGTCAGTACATCGATCTATTTTGGGTAGTCTTAGCGTAAAAACTATAGAACCACCTATTAGACAACAAGTTTACACTGACAATTGTTTTGCAGTTATTAATTATAAAAGAAATACTTTAATTCTTAATTGATATTATCAAAAGATCCTTGAGAAGTAAGGACACCACTCATCAGGGATTAAATTTCATCATTCAGGCAAAATCTGATTTCTGTGATGCTTCAAATGCATCACATAGTCATGCATTAAAAATTCGAGGCTATGGTCATTACAAGTCCTTTGTGTCAGTTTATTCGCAATTATATGCTGAAACAAAAACAACAATTGCTCGTTTACCGATCGCCATAGATTGCATAATTTAACGGTCTCAGCATGTTGATAGTCAGCAGATGAACAGTAGGCTACCTGATCATAGTATATTTTTGGATTTTCTTCAAATTGAGCTCTTATAAACCGTCCGTAATTTACAAAAGCGCTATCGACTAAATGACCTAGAATTTCTTTTTTACTCCACTTATCTGGTCCCAATTTCATATTAAAATCGTCCTCGTTTAATTCCATAATTTGCTGGGTAAAATCATGGATAATATCCTCAAATTCTGCCAAAAATGTACTCATACCTAAATCTATCTCTTTTTGCACTAATTTCTTAAGAATGTAATCCCTTGCCTCCACGCTATTGTGCAACGTTGCATTGTTCTACTATTTTATTGTTCCGTAAACTTTTTTGTACCATTCCAAAGCTTTTGCTTCGTGCTCTTTCAAAAATTCATCTTTGGCGTCATTATAGTCGTTCCCATCTTTCCATTGCTGGAGTACCAACTTTTCTTTGATCGCCTGATACTGATCTCTTACTTCTTCATGTACACGCAGATAATCGCGAAACGCTATATGGCGCAACCAGTGTTCTGATTGCAACGGTATGCTGTGAATATGCGCTATCCGTAGCGAATGATCATGCAATCGTACTGGAATTTCATCGTCGGGTGCAATGTGCTCTGGCAACCCCAATACTTCAGGCCGATCAATCAGGGCGACAAAAAAACGTCGGTAAGGCATATCCTCATTATATTTTTCATAATATACATAGCATTTACCCTGCAACAGGAACGGAATGCGATCAAGGTCATTTTCTTCCTCAAGACCGATCAATATATCAATGATTGGTTTGGCAGACAATCCCTCAACGGCCGTACTGCCTATGTGATCTACCCTCGACCTTATAGGTTTCAACAATGCAAGAAGTTCATTTTGAATGCTGTCGAAATTCGCTTTCCATATCGGATTATAAGGTTCAAACGGTAAAATCATACGCTATTGTCTTTGTCAATACAAGATAATAGACATCATTCGATCAAATACACCTCGAACGATGCCCTAAAAGTTAAAGTTAATAAATTTATGGTTTTCCGAGAGAACCTATAAACCAGTTCTATTTTTCTAATGCATTTATTGGGCAAATTTCTTCGTCGCTACGACACAGAGGATAACACCAACTGTTACAGCAAGCATGCCAACACTGACTTGTTCATGAAGAAGCCAGGCGGCTAAAGCCAAACCAAAGAATGGCTGTAATAACTGTAACTGTCCGATAGTCGCCGTGCCACCTTGGGCAAGTCCTTTATACCAAAAAACAAAGCCAATAAACATACTGAACAAAGAAACATAGGCTAAACTAGCCCAGGCGCCCATAGGTACAGCATCAAAAGTGGATGGAAGATAGATAAAAGTAAGTGGCAACATCAGCGGCAGCGACAAAACCAGGGCCCAGGAAATGACCTGCCAACCACCCAGTGTCTTGGTCAATTTAGCGCCTTCAGCATAGCCCAAACCACAGAGAATGACCGATAAAATCATTAAAACGTCACCTAAAGGTGAGGCTGTTAGTCCTTGTGCCAGCGCATAGCCGATCACCAGTAGGCTCCCTAAAGCAGAGAACAGCCAAAAGATTGGCTTCGGACGCTCGCCACCGCGTATAATACCAAATACGGCTGTCGATACCGGCAAAATACCGATAAAAACGATAGAGTGCGCAGAGGTGATGTGCTGCAGGGCTAGAGCGCTCAGTAAGGGAAATCCAACGACACATCCTATTGCAACGATACATAGCGAACCCATTTGTTTTCTTTCTGGGCGTTTTTCCTTAAAAACCATCAATGTTAACAGTGCCAATATACCTGCAATCGAAGCTCTGGCTAGCGTCACAAATACGGGGTCAAATGCTAAAACCGCCATTCGTGTTGCCGGCAACGAACCACTAAATAATAGCACCCCAATAAAACCGTTTAACCAACCGCTTGCGGTATTTTCTTGTAATTTACTTATACTTAATTCTGCCATGTTTCAACCTTTTACACAAAGTTCGTCCATTACAAGAACTAAGCACAGTCACAGTTTTTGATAATTCAATGGACACAGTTACCTTTGAAAACAGATATTAATCCTTATTTTATGAAAAAAGATTATTTGTATAATGAAATAGCAGACAATATTGCCAATAAAATTAATTCAGGTGTCTTAAAAGCTGGCGAGAAACTACCTTCAGTGAGAAATCTAAGTGCTGAACACGGTATCAGTATAAATACAGCAAAAAGGATATTTTTAGAGCTGGAAGGGCGTTCACTTATACGGTCCAAACCTCAGTCCGGCTACTTCGTTAGTCCTCCAAACTATTTGCAGCTTCCTTTGGCCGCAGCCAGTCAACCTATTCCAATCGCCAATAACCGAGAACCAGATCAATTAATGAATAAGGTGTATTCAACCATGGGGCGCCGGGATTTAACCTTATTTTCGATCGGTGTTCCTTCGGGAAGTCTCCTGCCTACCGCGAAATTGAAAAAAGAAATCGTTCTCGCTACACAGGAGCTCAGCGATGGTGGCACAGCATATGAGCCCTTGCAGGGCAATATAAAATTACGTCGTATGGTAGCTGTACGTTCATTGGCCTGGGGTGGAAATCTAAACGAAGATGAGGTCGTTACCACCAACGGCTGTATGAATGCTTTGGTTTTATGTCTGATGGCCTTAACCAAACCTGGAGATACACTGGCTCTTGAAAGCCCCTGCTATCCGGGTATCCTCCAGCTTGCCGTTAGCCTGGGACTTAAGGTACTGGAAATAGCCACGGCCCCCCTTACGGGAATAGACATTGAAGCCCTCAAAAAGCTATTGCCCGAAATCAAAGTCTGCTTACTGGTTCCCAATTTTAACACCCCTCTGGGCTATTGTATGCCGGATGAGAACAAGCGGGAAATTGTATCACTGCTAGCAAAACATCATATCCCGCTGATCGAAGATGACACCTACGGCGACCTCCATTTTGGCACCCAACGCCCCAAATGTTGCAAATCTTTTGACCTAGATGGCAATGTACTCTGGTGCGGGTCAGTTTCAAAGACATTGGCTCCGGGCTTTCGTGTCGGATGGGTCGCTCCTGGAAAATACAAGGAACAGATTATCAAACTAAAACTGATCCATTCCCTATCATCTACAGCGATCATCAACGAGGCAGTGGGAAATTTTCTATTAACAGGAAAGTATGAAAACCACCTACGTAAACTCCGTCGATCATTAACAGAAAACTACCAGCAGTATGCCGCTATCATCGTGGACCATTTTCCGGAAGGTACTAAAATAAGCCGCCCACAGGGCGGACTCGCCCTATGGGTTGAATTTCCAAAACACATCGATACAGGCAAACTATACAACTATGCGCTTAAACTACAGATTAGCATTTCACCGGGAAGGATCTTCACCTTGCAGGATCAATTTCACCATTGCATGCGTCTCTGTGTTGGCCTACCCTGGAGCAATGAACTCGCCTTAAAATTAAAACAGCTTGGTAAACTCGCAAAAGCCCTCCAATAGATTATAACATAAAAGAATAAAACCAACAGTCAAGACAACGAAACAACAAGTCGGAGCATATGCTTACTTGAGTTCCAGCTCCAGCCTATGTTTACCAGCCTCCAATTGGACGATATCGCTGCTTCTAACATTATCCGGTGGATAAAATGTTGCCGTCGCATTAGCAGGTATTTGGATATTATATATGATCATTTTATCCTTTAACTTCCATTCGGAAACGATTTTACCGTAGGGTGAATCGTAAGAAATAGAAGATTCTTTCAGTTCCTGGGGGAAGATAGGTTTTAAGAGCACATGTTTAAATCCAGGTTGTTTAGGATCTGGCAGAATCCCGCCGATAGATTTAAAAAACCAACCACCGATTTCGCCAAACATCATGTGGTTGTCTGAAATATCCCGTGTTGCTTTTAAATCCCAGTTCTCCAACAATGTTGTCGCTCCATTTACAATCCACCATCCCCAAGACGGGTAGGTATCTTGTACCGCGACCTTATAGGCTGTCGTTGCATAGCCATTATCTTTCAACGCATTCAATAGTGCTTTAGCGCCCAATACCCCCACATCCAAATGAAAGTTGGTCTCTTCCACTTTCTTATTCAGATTGGCGGCAACACGGGCTTTCATTTCATTGGGTACAACACCCCAATAGAGCGGTACACTCAGTTCGGTCTGTGTTCCATTGCTATAAACACCCTTGGAAGCATCTAAAAATTTTGCGTTGATGGCCGTCTTAATTTTTTCGCTTAGCAGTTCATATTTTTGTTGATCTGCTGCGTATCCAAACAATTTGGCCGCAGCAGCCAAGATGGTCGCATCCACATAAAAATAAACAGATGAGGTCAACTCCAGATTGGACTGTGACTTCACCGGCACCCAGTCTCCACGCCCAAACGTTGTCAACCCAGACGGGCTGATTCCGTCTACATAATCGACATAGCGTTTGATATTTAGGTAGCATTCTTCTAATGCACGTGGGTCTCCATAAAACTGATAAATCTGCCATGGAATGATGGCAATGGTGCTTGTCCAATCCAAACCATTTGCGGTACCGTAGCCCCATCCGCCAGTTGGAATAATA
Organism: Sphingobacterium sp. UBA1897; assembly: GCF_002337775.1. NCBI lineage: Bacteria > Pseudomonadati > Bacteroidota > Sphingobacteriia > Sphingobacteriales > Sphingobacteriaceae > Sphingobacterium > Sphingobacterium sp. UBA1897. The sequence goes on along the minus strand of NZ_DDGR01000031.1, from coordinate 347,014 downwards.
TCGGGTAAGACACCATTCTCCTGTTGTTCATCACGATGATCCGCCATCCATTTTTCATAAACTGTTATCCCGTCAAAATTGTATAAAGCTGTTTCAATCGCAAGGTGCCCATCCCCTGTCCAGCCGTTCTTTTCCCGTTGCGGACAGTCTGTAGGATAGCCCATCAAATTGGATAAGTAGGCATTGTTGGTCGCTGTCCATAGTTTGTTGACCAACGCTGATGATGTCTTGAGCTGTCCAATAGCAGGTACATCACTATGCATAAAATAGGCGGTCACAGCCGAACTATCCAATGCAATTGCGGCACTGCTGCTAACCTCGACATAACGAAACCCTTTGTAACCGAACTTTGCCATAAACTCATCATCGCGGCCACTTAAGGTCAATATATCGGTCTGAAAGGGCTCCTTTTCCTTATCGCCCCGATAATAAACATCAATATTGGACTGGTCAAGATGCCCATCGGCCTGCAATCGCTCACCATGCTTGATACGCAGCATAGTACCCGCAGCTCCTTTCACTTTAACTTTTGTAATCCCGGCCATATTCTGGCCCATATCGAACACATAGGTACGTTGGTCTATCTTTGTCACTGATTTTGGCTTATAGGACTTCACGAGCCGAATCGGTACCATCTGTTGGGAAACGATATGCGCTGATGGCGCATTTCTATACTGAACAGCCTGCCAGGCCGAATCATCGTATTTTGGTTTATCCCAGTTAGGTATTTCCAGTCTTGCATCGTAATGCTCACCAGTGTAAATATTATTATAGGTGATTGGCCCCGAAGCAGTCTTCCACTGCTTATCCGAAACAATGGTTTCCGTCGTTCCATCTGTATAAACAATTTTCAGTTCTAAACAGAATGTTGGCCGGGCCCGCCATGGTGCTTTATCAAAGTTCCAAACGGCCAGTGGTTGATGATTATACCAGCCATTCCCCAAAACAACGCCAATGGCGTTCTCTCCTTTTTGAAGCTGCTGGGTTACGTCCGTCACGACATACAATGTGCGTCGGTCAAACCGAGTATACATTGGATCCAGACGATGGTCGCCAACGCGCTGGCCATTAATAGAAAGTTCATATAATCCTGCTGCGGCAATATATGCGCGGGCAGATTTTATCTGCTTATTTGCCTTAAATTCTGTTCTAAAATAAGGCGTTTCCCGCGCATGAATATCCTTATTGTCGCTGATCCATTTTCCTTTCCAAAGGTCCATTCCCATCATTCCTGTTTCGAAAGATGCTATTTCAGAACGTGTTGATACACCATCCTTATCCCATACTTTAACCCTCCAGAAGTACTTAGTCTGTGGCTTTAACTGTACGCCGTTATAGGGCACTAACATAGCCGAGCTGAACTGTTTGCCACTATCCCAGCTATCTTTTGTCTCTTTCAGCAATGCCAGCGAATCTTGCCCTAAAAGGATCTGATAAGCTTGTTGTACTGCACCTTTACGTTGGTCCTCAAGTCGCCAGCTAAGTCTCGGGTGAATTGCATCAATACCCAATGGATTGACCAGATGTTCGCTTGTCAACTGCACGGCGCTGCAGTTATTTTTAGGTTGGGCATAAGTGTTGCTAGCGATACACAACAGTGTTGTCAATAAAATCCTACGCATTAAAAGATACTATTCTTGGTGGTTGTTAAATTGTTTTAGCTGATTCAAAAAACTAATATATCAAATATTTTCCACATACTGACCTGTACTTTCCTGCACAATATGCCTAAGTCTGCAAAATAAATTTCTTGCAACTTTCATAAAAATAACCTTATCTTAGTCGCAACTTTAGGGGTGTCTGCTCGTGCAGGCTGAGATTTTACCCTTAGAACCTGATCCGGATCATACTGGCGTAGGGAAAAGTGAGCTGTCTACAAGGTGCATTGCTGTGCCTTTGTGTAGCCATTCCTAAAGTTTTACCAAAAAAATTAAGGAATGGAACTTACAATAAACCATCAGATTCGATTTTTCGACCCCACACTTACTTCACTTGAAGGCTTGTTGCTTTTGGAATTATCTGGCAAAACTCAGGGCGTGGCTGTAGCCATCAACAACAAAGTCATCCCCAAAAAGGACTGGGCTACGACAAGACTTAAACCTTACGATCAGATTATCTTAATTACCGCATCTCAGGGCGGATAGCCATTCCACAAAAATCAACCGAGTAATTCACCCAATACAGAAAAAAATGACAGCTGAAACAATTACGCAATCACCCTTTCCAAATGCAAAGAAAATTTTTGTATCCGGAAAACTATTTCCTATTCAAGTCGCTATGCGTCAAATCTCCTTGAGTCCAACCAAATTAACGAATGGAGAGGTAGAAATTAATCCGCCGGTAACAATTTATGATACTTCTGGACCTTATACGGATGACACCGTCCATATCGATATCCGAAAAGGCCTCCCGCGCCTTCGCGAACAGTGGATCTTGGATCGTCAGGATGTCATACAGCTGGCTGTCATAAGCTCTGAATATGGACAAAAACGCCTTTCTGATCCAACGTTGGATGAACTCCGATTTGCGTATAGCCATAAACCAAAAGTAGCCTCTGCCGGCAGGAATGTAACCCAATTACATTATGCAAAGCAAGGCATCATTACCCCAGAAATGGAGTACGTTGCTATCCGTGAAAACCAACGTATCGAGCAGCTCACGGCCAGTACCCCCGGAATGGATCATCAGCATAAAGGACAAAACTTTGGTGCCAGAACACATGATAAAGCTATTACACCAGAATTTGTCCGTGAGGAAATCGCTGCCGGAAGAGCAATCATCCCTAATAATATCAATCACCCTGAAAGTGAACCCATGATTATCGGGCGTAACTTTCTTGTTAAAATTAATGCCAATATTGGCAATAGCGCTGTAAGTTCAAGTATAGAGGAAGAAGTTGAGAAAGCGGTATGGGCCTGTCGATGGGGAGCCGATACCATCATGGACTTATCCACTGGCAAAAATATTCACGAAACCCGCGAATGGATTATCCGTAACTCGCCCGTTCCAATCGGTACAGTACCGATCTATCAGGCGCTCGAAAAAGTGAAGGGGGTGGCCGAGGACCTTACCTGGGAAATATTCAGAGATACCTTGATTGAACAGGCCGAACAGGGTGTTTCGTACTTTACCATACACGCCGGCGTACTGCTTCGTTATATCCATCTCACGGCATCTCGAGTAACGGGCATTGTCTCCAGAGGAGGATCTATCATGGCCAAATGGTGTCTTTTCCACCACAAAGAGAACTTTCTTTATACTCATTTTGAGGAGATCTGTGAGATCATGAAGCGATATGATGTTGCTTTTTCACTTGGCGATGGTCTCCGTCCAGGTGCCATTGCGGACGCCAACGATGCGGCTCAATTTGCTGAGCTCGAAACACTGGGCGAACTCACCAAGGTCGCCTGGAAACACGATGTTCAGGTGATGATCGAAGGTCCGGGCCATGTTCCTATGCAATTGATCAAAGAGAATATGGACAAACAATTGGCCTGTTGTGACGAAGCTCCATTTTATACCTTGGGTCCCTTAACAACTGATATTGCGCCAGGTTATGACCATATCACATCAGCCATTGGAGCTGCGATGATCGGTTGGTATGGATGTGCGATGCTTTGCTATGTGACGCCCAAAGAACATCTGGGCTTACCAAATAAAAAAGACGTTAAAGACGGTGTAATCACCTATAAACTAGCTGCCCATGCGGCCGATTTGGCCAAAGGACATCCAGGTGCACAATACCGCGATAATGCCTTGAGTAAAGCGAGATTTGAATTTAGATGGGAAGATCAATTCAACCTTTCCCTGGATCCAGATACAGCACGGGAATATCATGACGAAACATTGCCGGCAGATGCGGCCAAAGTGGCTCACTTCTGCTCCATGTGCGGTCCCAAATTTTGCTCGATGAAAATTACGCAGGAAATCAGAGATAGTGCCGCACAAGGGATGCTGGAAAAATCGCAGGAATTCATCGCACAAGGAAAAGAGATTTATTCATGATCGTCGCTTTGACAGCAGCAGAAACGATCCCTTCCGAAAAAGGGATTATAGACGCTTTGTTCAAAGAAGGACTCGATATCCTGCACTTGCGCAAGTATCATTTTACAGACCTACAAATGTCCAAATATGTGGAATCTATAGATTCCACATATTTGGACAGATTGGTCCTACATTCCCACCCTCACCTATCGGCTGAGCTCGGAATCGCACGTATTCATATGAACGAAAAGAATAGATCAACAAATCAAATGCTGCCTACAACGATCTGTTCAACATCTGTACATGATATCGATCAATTCAATAGCCTTGATGAATGTTGGGCCTATGCTTTTCTAAGTCCATTATTTCCAAGCATCTCAAAAGTGGGGTATGGAGTGTATAATGCAAGGTTGGATCAGCTCCCGTCACGCTCCAACTTTACTGTTGGTCTCATCGGTCTTGGAGGGATAAACCAAGGCAACTGTCTTATCCCGATGCAGCAAGGTGCAGATGGAATTGCCTTATATGGTACTTTATGGAAGCACCCTGATCCCGTTCAAAATTTTATAGCATGCAAACAAAAACTATGGAAAAACTCCAATATATATCGCAGGGACAAACATTAACTGAACAAAAAAATAACATACTGAAAGCGCTGGATGCGGGGGCCAAATGGATACAGATCAGATGGAAGAACGCCGATGAAAAGAGCCGCTACATGCTTGCAGAACAGATCAAGCAAACCTGTTCCGAATTTGGTGCCAGCTGTATAATCAATGACCATCCTTCGCTTGCAGCGGCTGTAGATGCTGATGGAGTGCACTTGGGACTGGATGACTGCAGCGTCACAGCTGCCCGGGACATATTGGGTGCAGGAAAAATAATCGGCGGTACTGCCAATAGCTTTGCGGATGTAAAACAAAGAATAAGTGAACATTGTGACTATATCGGACTCGGACCATTCAACTATACCACAACAAAACAAAAACTAAGTCCCCTACTGGGGATTGCAGGATATGAAAACATCATCCAACAAGTCCGCCTAGCAGGCTTGCCCCCTATTCCAATATTCGCAATTGGCGGTATAAGCCAACTTGAAGATATCCAACAGCTATTAGAAATTGGAGTTTACGGTGTAGCACTCTCCGGAATCGTAACCAAGACTCCAAACATTGTTTCATCCATCAATAAAATTTTATTATGAGCAACCTACATATAGCCGATCGCGTATTTGAATCCAGATTATTTCTGGGTACGGGCAAATTCGGTAATCTCACAGAAATGAGCGATGCCATTGTGGCTTCGGCCTCCCAATTGGTCACCGTTGCCCTCAAACGAATCGACCAGACCAGCTCAGACGACAGTCTCATCAGTGCACTCGACCTGGCGGCAATCGATTTGCTTCCCAATACTTCGGGAGCACGAACTGCTGAAGAAGCTGTGCTCGCAGCCCAACTTGCACGGGAGGCACTGGAAACCAACTGGGTAAAGCTGGAAATTCATCCCGACCCTCGTTATTTACTGCCCGATCCTATTGAAACCCTGCGTGCAACTGAATCGCTGGCCAAACTGGGTTTCGTTGTCATGCCCTATATTCACGCAGATCCAGTACTTTGTAAAAGATTGGAAAATGCAGGTACTGCAGTTGTTATGCCTTTAGGTGCTCCTATTGGTAGTAATAAAGGGCTTCGCACACTAGACTTTCTCGAAATTATTATTGAGGAGAGTAATGTCCCTGTGGTTGTAGATGCTGGGATCGGAGCTCCATCCGATGCCGCCAAAGCCATGGAAATCGGAGCCGATGCAGTCTTGGTCAATACGGCAATTGCGGTCTCCAATAATCCGATACGTATGGCCGAAGCATTCAAAGAGGCTGTTATTGCGGGACGAAAGGCTTATGAGGCCGGTTTAGGAAAGATCGGATCAAAAGCAATCGGTTCGAGTCCCTTAACTTCATTTTTATTTGATTGATGATTCTCTTATGACAGATTTCAAAACGATTCTCGATGAATACTCCTGGAATGACGTCCACACGCAGATTTATGACGCTACCAATCAGGATGTACAACATGCGTTAGAAAAAGACCATTTAACACTCGCTGACTTTAGGGCACTCATCTCACCGGCTGCAGCACCGTATCTAGAACAAATGGCACAAAAAACACAACAAATCACGCAACGTCGCTTCGGTAAAACCATACAGCTCTATGCCCCTCTTTACCTGAGTAATGAGTGCCAAAATATCTGTACATATTGCGGTTTTAGCATGGACAATAAAATTAAACGCAAAACACTTAACAACACAGAACTATTACTGGAGGCAATGGCACTCAAAACCATGGGAATCAACCACATTTTACTCGTTAGCGGAGAAGCCAACAAAACGGTCGAGATCAATTATTTCCTAAACGCTATTCGGCTTTTAAAACCTCATTTTTCACAGATATCCATTGAGGTACAGCCGCTGGAAGAATCCGAGTACCGACTACTACAGGCCGCAGGGGTTTATGCAATTTTGGTCTATCAGGAAACCTACCATCGGGAAGTTTACAAACAATATCATCCGAAAGGAAAGAAGTCCAATTTTGACTATCGTTTGGATACGCCTGACCGTATAGGCCGGGCCGGAATCCATAAAATCGGACTGGGGGTATTACTTGGGCTAGAGGACTGGCGGGTGGACAGCTTTTTCACCGCGGCACACATTTCCTACTTGCAAAAACAATATTGGCAGACACGTTATTCCATTTCCTTTCCGCGCTTACGACCAGCCGCGGGTTCTGTTGAGCCAAATTTTCATTTGGCAGATCGTGATCTGCTGCAGTTGATCTGCGCATATCGTCTGTGGAATGAAAATTTGGAAATCTCCATTTCTACCCGAGAGAACGAAACCTTCAGAGATCATATCATACCTATTGGCGTAACCACAATGAGTGCCGCTTCAAAAACCAATCCGGGAGGCTATGTTGTCGATCCCCAAGCTTTGGAACAATTTGAAGTAAGTGATGAAAGAGATATGGAAACAATAAAAAATCAAATCCGAAAAATGGGCTATTCTCCAGTGATGAAAGACTGGGAAAGCAATTACGCGGGTATTGTACGTTAAATACATGAAAAAAGATAACATTTTTGATCGCTATAGCAGACAGATTTTTATCGAAGAGATTGGCGTTGCCGGACAACGGAAGATTATGGATGCCAAGGTATTGGTCGTTGGTGCAGGCGGACTCGGGAGTCCTGTCGTTCAATATTTAGCCGCGGCCGGTATAGGCAAACTCGGCCTGATTGATTTTGACCAGGTTGAAATCCACAATCTAAATAGACAGATCATTCATTCCGAAGATAATATAAACCAAGCAAAAACAGAAAGTGCCGCAGCCTATATACGACAGCACAATAGCACAATTGATTTTGAACCCTTTCAGGTAAAAATAGATGCTGACAACGCGCTAGCAATGCTCGCTCCCTATCATATCATTGTCGATTGCTGTGATAACTTTACGACACGCTACCTGCTTAATCATACGTGCCTACAACTCGATAAACCTTTGGTATACGGTAGCATCTATGGTTTTGAAGGGCAGCTGGCTGTCTTTAACTATCAGGGTAGTAAAAACCTATTAGATATCTTTCCAACGCCCCCCGATCCGGAGCAGGTTCCAAATTGCGATAAAAATGGGGTGCTGGGCCCCTTGCCCGGTATTATCGGCAGCATGATGGCGATGCAGGTACTTAAAATAGTAACCGGATTACCCGTAGATAGCAACCAGTTAACGGTTGTTGACACATTCCATTGGCGTTTTTCAAAACTTTCATTCTAACGATCATTTCGGA
>NZ_DDGR01000031.1:317975-339069 GCF_002337775.1 Sphingobacterium sp. UBA1897 | reverse complement strand
TCCGAAATGATCGTTAGAATGCTTTAAAAGAGTTCAAAAATTTATTTTAAAACAACTAGCGACAAACAAAATTTCCTAATTTTAGTTTATATATTAGCAAGCTTAAATGTCAAATTTACGATCTGGAATGAAAAAAGTAATTTATCCATTACTCTCCCTCTCTTTATTACCCTTATTTTCTGTCGCGCAAGAGACGAAACTCACCGCTGATGATCTATTTGTAAAAGCGCGAAAAGTAGCTTTTGATTCAAAAGATTATCCGCAAGCCATTCAATTATCTAAACAGGCCCTACTTCAAGCACCAGATTACACGGATATTAGCATTTTTCTCGGACGTCTTTATACCTGGTCGGATAAAATTGATTCGGCACGAACCATTTTTACAGAACTGGATAAAAAGAATACAAGTGATGAAGATTTCTTTTTAGCCTACGCCTCATTGGAATATTGGAATGATCAGACCGACAAAGCGATTGCAATTACAGACAAAGGGCTTAGCATACATCCGCGGTCTCAGGATTTACTTCTTTTAAAAGGTAAAATAAGTTATGGCAATGATCATTATGAGGCAGCCGAAAAGGCAATTAATAGTTTATTGGCAATTAATCCCAAAAATACGGAAGCAAGAGCGCTGGCAAAAAATATTGAAGAATATACGGCTAAAAATGCAATCGGTCTGACGTACAATTTCGTCTATTTTGACAAACAGTTTGATCATAATTGGCACATTGTTGGATTAAGTTATAAACGGGCAACACCAATAGGATCAGTTATTTTCAGAACGAACTATGCGAATAAATTTGCAGAAAATGGCGTCCAATTTGAGATGGAGGCTTACCCACGTATTTCAAAGATATTTTACTTATATGTCGGTGCTGGATATTCCAATAATGTGGGGATTTTTGCGAAATATAGAACTGGTGTGTCTCTCTACGCCAATCTTCCGAACAGCTTTGAGGGGGAAATCGGATATCGTCAGCTTTATTTTAGTGACAACATCTGGATGTACACGGCTTCAATCGGAAAATATTACCAAAACTTTTGGTTCAATCTGAGGACTTACCTTACACCGGGCGAAAAGAATATTTCCCAATCCTATACCGGAACAGTCCGCTATTATACAAAAGGAGCAAATGATTACTTCGGATTTAGTGCCGGAACGGGTCTGAGCCCCGAGGAAAACCGAAATAATCTATTGGACAACGCTTCCTATAAATTAAAAACATTCAAAGTAGGTGCCGAGTATAATTTCTCCGTTAAGCAAAGTAACTTATTTTCAATTTCGGGCACCTATTATAACCAAGAATTCAGGCCGAAAGAGCGAGGAAATCAATTGGACATCATCCTTGGTTATATTCGAAAATTCTAGTTCTTCTCTGTTCGATTAAAGTAATTTGTATAAACACTATCCGGAAGAAGTCGCTTTTGCGTATAAAAAAGTTTGTTCTTGCGCTTAAATAATTCAAAGCGCTTGGACAATTCTTCTTTCGCATTATCAGCAGCGGCATCTTCATTGAGCACACCATCCAGTTTATACAGTTGTCCATCGGAAAGATGGTAACTGCCTTTCACAAAATCAATCAATTGATTTTTACTCTGCATCATGGCTATACCATCTCCCTGAGTCGAAGCCCCCTTATCGAGCCCTTCACCGATCCATGTAACTTGGCTAGGAGTTTTAAGCCCAAAATTCTCACGATAGTAGGCCAATATAGTAGGCGCGACATCAAAATGGCTAACAAAATTATGAAAAGTCTTTGGCCCTTTTAAAAGTGGTGAATAAATCAACAAGGGAACATGAAAACGATCGATTTTGCTTTGCAATGGTATCTCAGGCATCGCGTGGTCTCCAGTTATGACAAAAATAGTATTCGCAAAATCTAGTCTCTTTTTATATTCTTTAAAGAACTGCTCCATCGCATCATCCAAATTCAGTACCGAAACAAGTTGGGTACGGTTCTCCAAAGCCCACTTTTTTTGTTCCGGTGTAAGGTTCAATGTTGCTATACGTTGATCAAACAATTGCTCATAATGAGCCGCATTATTAATCAAAAACGGATTATGGGTTGATAACGTCAAAAGCACATGGAAATAAGGGTGTTCCTGTACTTTCTGTACTTCAAGAAGTTTGCTAAAGACAGCCTGATCTTCATATCCCCAGCTCTCCCCTCCCTTTTCGGGCAATTTTTTATAAGGAGGTCCGAATGCCGCTTGGTCCATGAGCATATCTATTTTATTATAATCCATGAACTTTTTCATGAAATCAAAATTAGAATGACCACCATAGAAAAATCCAGTATTGAATCCATTACTCTTCAGAATATTAAATAGATTGAAGTTATCTGGCAAGGTGTCTTGTTCCAGGAATCCATGTGTAGCAAAAGGCAACGAACCTGTTATGGTCGGTAAAACGGAAAATGTCCGACCCGAGGAACTCATATTATTATCCCAATACAAAGACTGTTGCTTCAATGTACCTATAAAAGGTGTAAAGTTGCCAATATAGCCATTTTCAGCACTATAGGCATGGCCTAAACCCTCGATAACAAGAATGACCAAATTGGGTACTTTCGCTGTTTTTTGCATGTATGTCCCCAGGAAATCTTTCGTATCCTCTTTTTTCAAAAAAGGAAATTTAGTATCCAACACTTTTGCATCATCATCGTCTTTATTGAACATAGCGAACATCCCGGGGTGATCATCCACGTAATTGGATAAATTAGAATCAAAAAAATAACGCCATTTACTCCGACTTGCATTGGCTACGAATTCATCTTTTTCAGCGCTACCCCCCAAAAACGAAGCCGAGGAGATGAAAAACGATATAATCCCCAAAAATAACAGTGCAATACTAGCATAGGGCTTTTTGAATGTCTGTTTATTGGCAATCCAAAGGGGAACCCAAGAAATTACGATCAATAATAAAAGTAAAGCAATATTGGTAAAACTCAACATACCGCTAGCCTCCAAAATTTGCTTCATCTCTTCCGAACTGTAATAGAACATATCAGCTCCAAGCAAATTTCTGGATTCGCCAAAATACAGAAACAAGATGAATTGCATAACGACAATAAACGAGAACGATATGACCATAAGAAGTCTCCCCCAAAAACTGCTTATGAACTGAAGCAATAAATAGCCGATTCCCAAACAGGCCAAGGCTTGAAAGATGAACAAGACGTTATCCAAAAACAGGTATTTCCCGGCATGTGACTCCGAAAGCTGAACAAATCGACGACCGTACCACCACCATTCTACACCAACGGACAACATATACAAGGCAAAAACAACCAACATAACAGGTCCTAAGCTCTGTAACGAAAGATTTAATCGCTGACCGAGGTATTTCCAAACCGACTCATTCGCATCTTTTTGTTGAAAGCCTTGTCGTGTCATTTCTCCCCAGCCATGCTGCTTTCGAAAGTAATCAACAACCCCCTGTACCCCGGCTTTAACAACAATGGGGTGAAAGTATAAAGGTTCTAGTATCGCCGTAGTTATTAGGGTGGAAAGATCTCGTTTCTTAGAATAAACCTGATGACTAACAAGATCAACCAAGATCGCATAGATCGAATACAAAATTCCGGAAGCAATCACCAATGCAAATAGCGCAAAGAAAAATGGCCAGTTGATGATTCCCAGAATAAAAAAGATTATAAAAACAATATAGCCCGTAAATTCGACAATAGGCCCCAGGAACTCAAAGAAAAACCAATAAGGCATACTGACCATACCAAAACGGCCATATTTCGGATTGAACATGAGTTTTCGATGTTTCCATAAGGTTTCCATAGTACCCCGCATCCAACGATTACGCTGTTTACGTAATACTTCTTTTGACTCGGGTACTTCGGTCCAGCACAATGGATCAGGAATGTTAACCACCTCGTAGGCTTGCTTTTGCTCCTCCATATAGCGGCGCATACGAACAACAAGCTCCATGTCTTCTCCCACCGTATTTCGGTCATACCCCCCACAAGCCAATACGATCTCCCGGTCAAAAGCGCCAAATGCCCCGGAAATAAGAATTAAACCCGAAGCCCTTGACCAAGCCATTCGACCTAAAATAAAAGCACGGATGTACTCTAAAGCCTGCGTACGCCCCAACCATGATTTTGGAAGATTAACGTCCACGACAGAACCATTCACGACATTACAGTTATTGGCCAAACGTATAACTCCGCCACAGGCTATAACGCGTTTGTCGGTCTGTTCCAAAAATGGCTTTGCTAATTTTAAAATAGCATCCTGTTCCAAAATACAGTCTACATCAATACAGACGATATAATCTCCAGAAGAAATATTAACACCGACGTTGAGCGCATCAGCCTTACCGCCATTTTCCTTGTCAACAACAATCAGCTTCTTAAACGCCGGATTTTTGCTCTTATAGATCCCTCTTATATCCTTGGTCTCAATATTTCCCTGAACAAAAAAAGACGTGGGTTCAAGTTCATAAGAGGCGATCAATTTCAAAATTGAGTCGTCTTTACTACCATCATTGACGATGATAATTTCCAGATTATGATAATATAGCGACAATAAAGAACGTACATTTTCAACGATGGTCATCCCCTCATTGTAAGCTGGAGCAATCAGACTGAATGTAGGCGCGTTGGGGTTGGTAGCAATAATACTATAGTCCGTAAACGTATTATTATGTTTGTAACGAAACACCGCTCCATAAGCGTATAGCCCTATCCAAGTATAGATAATGAATACTGCTGCCGAATAAAGCAAAAATAACCAAACTATAATTTCGTATACGATATGGGAAAACTCTAACATTTTTTCTCTTGCAATGCGTGTTTAATAATTTGTGTAAGTTCGTCGTATGTATCTTCACGTTGTGAAATTTCACGCAGATACTGTTCTTCTCCTAGCACAACGAGTACTTCTGCGGCAGAAATTTTAATTGACACTTGACTATGATTCCAAAGTTGATCCTTCAGAAAATGCTCACTTTCTCTACTTTTGGCAATTTTCATCGCTTTAAGGATTTCTATCTGAACTTCGATTGGTTGCAGATCAAAATTTTGTATAAATTGCTGAATCGTCCCACTATTCTCAATGGCCTGCAATGTTCGTATCGCTTGTATACGAACCTTCGTAGATAGATGATCCAATAGGTTAAAAACTTCCGTATAAAAAGTCATCAATCTAAATTTTCGGATCAAGCGCAACGTAAATATGACAACAGAATCATTTGAACTCTTAAGCCAGGTATCAACGTGTAACTCTGAAAGTTCCGGTATTTCATGAATAGAAAACAATAAACGTAATTGTTGCCAGTCTGATAAGGGACGATCGAAATGATCCAAAAAACCAAGCCCCTCATACCCTTTGAAAGTTACAATTGCATATTGTGCTTCTTGATATACTGCGGTACGGGAATCATTAAGCTTGGCTGTTATCTCTGGGATTGCTGATTCGACATTCATTGCAGCAAGCTCCTGAACCCCACCGGCAACCAAATAAGCTTTTCTATGCCGAAGCTTCCGCCAAGCCTCATCCTCCAATTTAAAATCATGAAACAACCTATTGATCGATTGTTTAGCTCCACCAGAAAATTTTCTATCAGAGTCAACTAATACATCTAAAAAAAGAGCTCGAAAAGACGGTTCTTTCAAATACTCCGCAAACTCCAAATCTCGATCGCTATTCTCATCGCCACCGACAATAGTCTCCATAATTTTGTACTCGATGATCTGTCGCCACGATTGCCTATTATGAAGGATTCTATAGCTATAAAAGCTGTATCCCAGTACCGTGATAATCAACAATAGTACTAAAATCAATACGATAACAATCGCCAGAATAAGCTCATGTAGCTCGATATGGTGATGCATAATTTTATTTATTTATTAGGCGTTTTATTCTAAGAATCAGTTCGTTTGGACTAAATGGCTTAACCATAAAATCAGATGCGCCTAAATCAAATGCATCAACCACGACCTCCTCTTGCCCCATACTTGATAATACGATGACAGGGATTTTCTTTCCAATACGCTTTATTGCCGAAAGAATTTCAATACCAGAAGCAAAAGGCATCATAATATCCGTTACAACTAAATCCAAATCTAGCTCATTAATCTTCTCGATGGCTTCACGGCCATTTCTGGTCAGCACCACTTCGTGTCCTTCTTTCACTAATTTGTGTTCAACAGTACGCAGTATCAATTCGTCGTCTTCCGCTATTAAAATCAACATATCATTATTTATTTAAGATTTTTGTAATTAATTCCAATCCTATATCCATTTCTTGTTCGATTGCCACAAAAGCGGTCGCGAGCTCAGTTTCAATCGTTGGGCTGGTCTCCAAGTCTTTGGTCATTTGGGCCAACTTGATCAGTCCGGCTGTCGATGAAGTTCCCCGTAACTTATGAAGGAGTTCTTTGATGCGTACAATATCGTTTGTATCAATTGCCTCCTTTAACTGATTTCTGGACCCCGTGATTTCCCGAACGACCAAATCCAGAAAAAAGGTTAAAAATGCAGGATCATCACCCGCCTGTTCTTCGAGGCGCTGCATATCCAAATGCTCATCCAAATCCTCCAGATCTGAAGCTTCGGCAGCACTAGGTTTCACCGATAACATCGCTTTTTCCAAGGCTTTGAATAAATCCTGTTGCCGAATAGGTTTAGCTAGAAAGTCAGACATCCCCGCTTCGAGACAGCGTTCTTTTTCGCCTGAAATATTACCGGCGGTAACACCGATAATAGGTGTTTCAGCATAAGCTGCCATTTGCCGGATCTGTTTGGTTGCTTCGATCCCATCGACCTCGGGCATCTGAACATCCATCAAAATAAAATCAAATTGTTTTTCTTTGCAAGCATGAATGGCTTGTGCTCCGTCAGAAACTTCGGTTAAGAGTGCCCCTGGCATTATACTTGCCATCATGCGTAAATTAAGGGCCATATTAACGGCATTGTCGTCTGCCAACAGCACCTGAACGTCTTGACCGTACGGATCCGATGATAACGATAAGTTTGCATTCGCCTTTAATTGCACTGCATCTTCCCTATTTTGTTGTATCGCCCTTCTTAAAGTCGAATACAGTTCCTCAGATTTAATCGGCTTAAGTAGACAGAATGAACGCTCCTCCTGTCTAAATGCTGAAATCACCTCATGCTCTTCTGACGAAGTGTGCAACACGATCAAAGGGATACCTTCTTCCTGTTTTCTAAAGAGTTCTTTGATTTTTTCTATCGTTTCGAGGCCCGATAAGATCGGCATATGGTAGTCCATTAAAATAACATCGAAACGTTCCCCTTTCATCAGTAACTGTAAGGCTTCCATGCCGTTTTCTGCGAGAACAGATTCGACGTTTTTATAGGCCAACATATGTTGCAGGATGATCCGATTATTTGCGTTGTCATCGACAACGAGGACACGATTTAAAGGTAAAGCTGTATCTTCATCCTCCATTTCTTCACATCGGACCTCGATATCAAAATAGAACGTCGATCCGACACCCAGTTCGCTTTCCAGATTCAATTTACTTCCCATGTATTTCAAGAGGTTGTTGGAGATTGTCAAACCGAGTCCCGTGCCGCCATATCGTTTACTTACCGAGCTATCTTCTTGCGTAAAGGCATCAAAGATGCGTTGTTGCTTCTCTGGCGGAATTCCTATCCCCGTATCTCTAACCGCAAAACGTAAGGTTAATTTATTCTCATCATTGCGAAGTTTACTGATCTTAAATTCGATTTCGCCTTTTTCCGTAAACTTAACGGCATTACCTAATAAATTCACCAGCACTTGCTTAATACGTGCCTCATCAATCCAAACAAAAGCCGGCAGTCCCTGCTCAATGTTCAAAAGCAGTTCGACTTCTTTTCGTTGTGCTTGATAGAGAACAACATTAATAACCTGATTGGCTACATCATATACGTTATACTTATCAACAAATAGTTCGAGTTTACCCGATTCAATTTTTGAAAAGTCTAAAATGTCATTAATAATATTGAGTAAGCTATTTCCTGATTCATTGATATAGCCGAGGTATTGGACCTGTGTATCATTTAATGGTGTTTTTAACAACAAATCGGAGAATCCGATCACACCGTTTAAAGGCGTTCGAATTTCGTGACTCATATTGGCGAGGAATTCGGACTTTGCTCTACTCGCCAGATCGGCCAGTTCCTTCGCTAACTTTAATTCATCATTTATTTTTACCGAATCCGTGATATTTTGTGTAAAAATAATGATCCCACCTATACTTCCATCAGCAAGATGCCAAGGTCTTACCTCCCAATTGAAATGTTGCGCTTCGGCAAGTCCGCCAGCCTGTATGACTTCATCCGTATTCTTATAAGGTATTCCCTCCAGCGCATCAAGGTAGATTTTTTTTCTATTTTCTGGGATATTTGGAAACAGATTGAAAAAGTTACTACTTGGCGGCAAGCTTACCCCTTCGTGAAAATCTTCTAACCATTGATTACTGACCGAAATATAGTTAAAGTCTCGGTCAAACATAGCAACCGAAGCAGGAACATAATCCACAAACGCACGTAACATCGATTCTTTGCGTTCCAGCTCCAAGAATAGCGATTTACTTTGATCGATATCCTGAATAATTCCAAAAACACGCTTACACACATCGTTTTCAAATTCGGGAATACCTTTTACCCGTACCCAAATTGATTCGCCATTTTGCTTTAATAGGCGCAATTCGGTATCGTAAGGTGTTCTTGATGTAATGGCGTCTTCAAAAATTTCACGCAAAATAACCTGGCTTTCCGGCTCATAAAATCCGATTGCATGTTCAAAATCAGGTGTAAAATCAGAAGCCACACCATGAATTAGCTTCGTGGACTCGGACCAATAGACCTTGTTTTCAACTAAGTTGACCTCCCATCCGCCAACCTGAGCGACAGCATTGGTCTGCTCCAGGATCTGTTTGGTATGCAAAAGATCATTTTCAAGTCGCAATCGATCCGTCATATTCAAGGCTGTACTGACAACATAAGATCGCCCATTCTCATCCGTCTCCAACATATTGTGGTATAGCCAAGAAATATCTTCTCCATCTTTTGTTTGGAGAACCATCATTCCAGAATCCTCTTTATTGCTGGCAATGCGCTTGAGATATTCTTCAACCAGACCCACATGATGAGACGGAACCAATTTCTTGAGGTTAAGTCCTTTTACCTCTTCTTTGGCATACCGCAACACCTCTCTTCCTTTTTCATTGACGGATAGAATATTACCGTCCAAATCATGCATACTCATGAGGCCAATCGCATTTTCAAAAAAGCTACGAAATCTACGTTCGGAATTCTCCAACTTGAGTTTTTCTTCGCGCTCTTTTGTTACGTTTCTGCCAAAGGCCAGAATATCATGATTTATCGGATCATATTTGAAATGCCATTCAATTTCGACAACTTGACCATTTTCTATTTTAGTCCTACTCGTAGATTGAACGCCGTACTTTGTTTCCTCAACTCGACCTAAGTCCGACACTAACTCCCTTTCAGTGTCCCCCAATAATGTAAAAATAGATTTGCCTAAACTATTCGATCTGGACAATCCCAAGACTTTACTAAATGCAGGGTTAACTTCTTTTACCTTGCGCGCCTCATCCAATACACAAATAATATTGTTCGTCAGGTGAAAAATTTCGGAGAAATAACCAGCCTGTACTTTTCGTTTTTTCCCCAATAATATTTTGGTCACCGCCTTGCCAAGCTCCTCCAACGAGTCTTTTTGTTTATCCGAAAGCTTTTTCGGATGGAAATCAATGACACAGATTGTCCCAAGAGCATCACCATCATCATCCAAAAGAGGAACTCCGGCATAAAAACGGATATTTCCTTCGCGAATCAATGGATTGGAAGACGAGCGTGAATCTTCAAAAGTATCTTCAATAACAAGGACCTCCTTACTCATTATGGTGTATTGACAGACCGTATTCTTCCTTTCAACGGTATCCAGCTCCATCCCAACGCAACTTTGAATACGTTGTGTTTCTTCTTCCATCATGGCAATTAAAGCTGCAGGACAATCTGTAATCAGACAGGCTGCCTGCGCAAAAACATCCAGCTCAGGGTCTTTCCCGAGTCCCATTAACTCATAGGACTTTAATTTTTCTATCCTTCTTAACTCATTTTCAGGAAAAACATTATTTGCCATTCACTTCTAATATTTAGATCTGGTTTATTGTGACCGTGAAGTTAATAAAAACATTATTTAACGCCTAAACAATAAGGAAATATTGATCAGATAATGTTTTATAAAGAACAAACAACTGGTCAAGTTAGTTGATGCAATAAAAAGATTTACCAGACATCCTCTTCATAATTTAGTTATTTACTAATTGAATTTTATAAAGCTTGACCTTATTAAGAAAGACAAACTGTACGTTTTAGGAAGTCTGTACAAACGGATCAAATAAATAGCTTAAAAACGAAAGAGCCCCGCTAGATGTGATAGCGGGGCTCTTCAATATGTCTAAATTAAAAAAGTTTTTCAATACTCTGTTCGGCATAGCCAGCACTTGCTGTCATTCCTTTCCCTCCAATACCGGTTCTAACATGTATTCTTGGGCTAACGTCGATTTCAAGAATATGATCTTTGTGCTGCGAATAATAACCTGCCCAAGAAGATGAAATCCAGGTACGCTCCATTGGCATGATACGGTTGGCTTCCGCAATCATCAATTCATTGATATAGGAGCTTACTGAGAAGCCCAGTTCATCCAGTCTGTTTCCCGTTGCATATTCATGCGAATCACCGATAATAATACTACCATCCGTGGCCTGTTTAAATAGGATATGAATTCCATAATTGCGCAGCTCCTGGTAGTAATCAGGCATTGGAATTGTTTGAAACGAAGGGCAATATTCTTCAAAACTCTCGTATCGACGAATGGTCAACCCAGTTAAGATATTCCCAGGAAGATAAATATGAGCCAAAGGCTTTGTACGCATCATTTGCAGCTTGCTAATTTCAAGCCCGCTATTATCAAACAAGGAACGATATAAAATTTTAAACTCGTATCCATTACAGATAAGCAATTTCTTCCCTTCAAAGTTTTCTAGCGTACTGCTCGTGACAACAACAGCATTATTTTTATCCTCGCAGGCCACAATTGTCGTATCGTATTTCAACGTATAGTCCACAAACTTATTTTGCATATAAATATGCAGCTGTCTAATCATTGACTCGGGCTCTACACTGAGTTCCTGCGGAAAAAAGATAGCCTCTTTAACATAATCAGCATTCATTACGGGATATTGCAATAGAACTTGCTCCTTTGACCAAAGTTCATGATCATATCCTTTTCCCTGATAGTGCTTAGATAGCTCGTGAAGCACCTGAACTTCATCACTATCCGAAGCAATATAGATGCTGCCGTTATTTCTAACGGATATATCCATCTCTTTCTGAATAGACTGATATATTTCAAGTCCTCGCACACCATAATCAAACCATTCGCCTGCCATCCCCGATGGCACTACCTGTCCGAAATTACGAACAGTAGATCCCACGGGGAAATTATCTTTTTCGAGTTGGAGCACGCGTAATCCCATTTGTAACGCATGATAGGCATGAAAGGTCCCTAAAATACCGCCTCCAACAATAATTAAATCATATGTATTTGTTTTCATCTTTATAAATAGAATATCATAAAAAAGTATAGTTAACTAATTTGCACTTCTCCTTTTGTGGTATGCCAAGGGGCCAACAACTCATCATCACTTCCTTTCATCTGTTCTTTTTTTCGAATAAAATAGAGTAGAGAGAAGATACCCAAAATAGCTCCGATAATAGAGGCTAAAAAGACCAATTGAATAAAGTAATTTCCCCAAGTAACAGAATTTGGCATAAATTCTTTGTTTACCAATATCAGAAAACTACCCAAATAACCGATTGAGTCAGCCATATACATAACAAAACCAATATTACTTTTCATACGATATGTTGCGATCATTCGCTCAAAAAATATGGCATTGTAAGGAATGTATGCCATATACAAGCCCAAACCGACGAGCAACATCCAACTTAAACCGTCAATCCATTGTTTCGTAAACAAATAGGTAGAAATACCTGCAGTCAGAAAACCTATAATGATCATATAGTGGATCAACTTAAATGCTTTAAGATTATTTTTAACCATGATTAGACAACTTACCAGCAGCAGTACAATCAAGGAGATAGTCCCATCAACTTTTGCAAAAATGCCCGCCCCTTTCACATGTAACATCTGCCAGATTTCAACCTCAAAATTATCGCGTACATCACGTAAAATAGTAAGCATCGTGTAAACGATTATAGTCAAAACGATACCCGGCATAAAGGTTTTAAAAAAGTGTTTTCGCATTTTACTATCCATCGCAATGCGCTCCGTCCGTAGCTTCTTGTCCTCTTCTGTTGGCCCCGGGGCATTTTCGAGTATCCATACACACAAAACAAAGGGCAGAAAAAACAGCAAACCCGTCAAAAATGGCATCCAAAACTCATCTATATGAAAAGAAGACATCAACCACCGCCCAACCGTTTTTATCAGTCCTGACGCGAAAATCAAGCTCACAGACATCACTGCCCCCATAATCTCTGTAAACCGCCTTCCTTCTAAATAACTAAATACCAAGCCCCAAACCATTCCCAATGGAAAACCATTGATAAAAAGAAAGACAACATTCCAAGGTCTCGGACAAACCGCAAATGCCAAAAGCCCTATCCATGAAATACAAATCAAACCGATTAAATACCGTCCTCTATTACGCTGTTTACTTTCAGAGATAAATTTAATGCCATAAAACTTGGACAACAAATACCCCAGCATTTGAATGACCACCATACAGACTTTATAATCGACACCAAAAATAGTATCATTTGCAAAAGCAGATGCCGTAAATGACTTTCTAAATGAATACATACTCGTGTAACATAAAAATGCTGTAACAGCCAGAACAATAGCCACAGATTTCTCATCCAGTCTATTTATGCGTCTTTTTATTCGTTGGTTTAACTCCATCATTTAAACTTGTTAACAGACCTCATTGTCCGCAATCAAAAGTAAATTTTGGAAATTAACACAAGACTAAACTTTTGTTAAGTATTTATAAACAAATATAAGCATCCCTTTGCGATACGAAAAGTATAAAATAAAAAAGCATCACTGAATGATTCAATGATGCCCTGACAATTAACATGTTATCCTCTATTTCTTATTTTCAAAAAAGTATACAATTAGCATGACGGCCTTTTCACTTCCAACATTACGCGGTGTATGTGACAATCGGCCATTAAAAAAGATCGAATCGCCCTCTTCTAAGCTAATTTTTTGATCATTGAAGATGTACTCAACCTGCCCGCTAATGATATATTTATATTCATAAGCTTCGGTCTCAACCATTGGTCGCTGTGCATCCGGAAGCAACTCCAAAAGAACAATGTCCATGGTCGAACTATCCATCGCAGATGTAAAAATCCTTTTATAATGGAAACCTATAGCCGACTCTTTTTCAAACGGACTATAAGTATCTTTTTTCCGAACGACCACGGGGCCTGAATCCAATTCAGAATTAAAATCTTTAAAAAACTCATTAAGATCAATATTCAGTGCATTGATGATATTAATCAATACCAGTAGGGAGGGTATTGTTCTGTTATTTTCAATCTGCGAAATAAGTCCCTTGCTTACCCCCGCTCTATCAGCAACTTCCTGTATGGTAATTCCTTTTTCTTTTCGAATTTCCTTAATCTTATTGCTAATCTTGAATATCGTATTATCTTCCATAATTTGGCCAAAAGTAAACATTTTTCCTATGTCGTGTATATTAAGTTTTTGTCACCTAATCATAGGTCACCTCTAAAATTAGGATATTTAACTGTTATCAGAAAACTGCAGTTCATTAATAGGCGATTTTTTTCGTCTCTTATCCCTCTCAGAATTGGTAAGCACTATTGGTAAACTTTAACCCAGTCAACACGCATCTCAACAGGCAGTTGGTCTTGATTTACCTCACCAACCCAGCTCCCGCCCAACTGTTGATCAATCAATAGATAAAAGGGCTGATCATAAGGCCACTGAGAAGGATCTACCCCATTAACTCTTGGATAAGTAAAGGTGTCAACACCATTCAACTGAAATACGATACGATCGGGATACCAGCTTATACCATATGTATTGTACTCTTCTGATTTGATCGAAGCGGTACCAAAATGTTTGGGATTCTCCTTTTGCCCCAGATCTAAGGTATAGTATGAATGTGTTGTCTGGTAAATGATATGATCAAAATTAAGATGTTCCATAATATCAATTTCACCATTTCTCGGATACTTCCCATACTTATCTAACTCCGCCAGCATCCACATGGCAGGCCATGCCCCTTTTGCACTTCCAAGTTTAGCTCGGATTTCTATGCGTCCGTACTGAAAAGCAAACTTTCCCTTACTCCATATCCCACCTGTCAAAAATGGTCTTGAATCTTTATTTTTGTCTGTATTTTTTATTCCTTTAAGAATTAACTCACCATTTTCCCATCCAAAACAGGCATCATCCATACTCATATGCCGGTTCCAATCAGCTCCTCCCGCTGGAATCCGGGACCATTTACTACTATCTAGCTTAGGGGAATTAAAGTGCTCTTCCCATACTAGCTTCCATTCCTTACCCCCTCGATCTTTCTTTTGAACATATACATACGGATGATCTTTCGGACGATAATGCACACTACATGCAGAAAACAACAGATAAAAATAACTTAGGCCGAAGACTCTTTTCATGATTAACATTAATGGTTTGCGAAAAAAATGAGTTAGGCCTAAATTTAGACATAATTTACCATACCTGATAGATTCCCGAACAATTAAGAGGGACTAAAACGCAGAGGAAAAAGGAAATGCGATTTATTGCTATCCCTAAAACATAGGATGTGCGTTTGCTGCATTTTTAGGCACATCTTGCTGTGCATCCCAATGCTCCACAATTTTACCTTTTTCCAGCCTGAATATATCAATAGTCGATTTAAGACTACCATCTGGATTCTTATTCTTTAGGTGTATGAAGACCAAATCTCCATCCGAAGCAATGTGTTGCACATCAATCCTTGTTTTAGGTTGTCCTTCAAACCATTTCGCTGCAGCGAGCTTAAATGCTGCCGCTCCATCCGCAACAGAGGGATTATGTTGGATATACTGAGGGGAAATGTACTTATCAACTGCAGAGACATCCTTATCACCAAACATTTGCTGATAAAAATCTAAAACGATTCTTTTATTCTCTTTGTTTTCGTCAAGTTGTTTTTGTGCAGCCTCCTTTGATTCATTTGTCTGCGGCTGCTGACAACCCAGCGTTAGCAATAAAACAGAGAAAGTGATGACCTTAACCATTGTTCTATTTTTCATCTTTAAATCTATTTTTAATTGAAGTCTTCAATTCCCACCTCATATTAGTACAATCCAATTTACCTAAATTATACAATATATAAGGCTTTTATCTGAGTTCATTTACACTATTAAATAGTGGCATGATAATTGGATTTGATGTTGTAGTATAATATTCAGAAATATACATTTCATAAATTTAGGTTAATAATTGGTTAGGTTAAACACCTGAAGTCCCCAACTTCAGGTGTTTTTTTATATATTTTCGAAAATCACTATTCCCTAAAAAACAAAAATGTCAATTATAGCTTTTATTAATCTAGTTCAATAAAATTCCCTGTTGGTCGGCGTAACTTTACATTAGTTAAGAAAATAAAATTATCAGATATGGAAAATAAAATATTAGGGTTACACCACATTACTGCGATAGCAGACAACGCAAAGCGAAATCTCGATTTTTACACGAAAGTACTGGGTGTACGCCTTGTCAAAAAAACAGTTAATTTCGACGACCCTGGCACCTACCACTTCTACTTCGGCAATGAACAGGGGGACCCCGGAACGATCCTCACTTTTTTCCCATGGGAAGGTATCGGAAAAGGTACCGCAGGAGCAGGAATGGCGACTCATATTGGCTATGCCGTACCTCAAGGGAGTTTGGATTTTTGGAAAAATCGCTTAGGGGAACATCAGATTAGTTTACAGGAAAGTGAAATTTTTGGAGAGAAGCTAATTTCATTTAATGATCCTGATGGATTGCAGCTTCAGTTTATTGAAACGAAAGATGATAGAAAGGCATGGACAACGACTGACATCAATAGCGAACATGCACTAAAAGGCTTCCATAATATCACGCTTTCTTTAAAAGAAGCAGATCCGACGCTAAAAGTATTGACCGATATTTTGGGTTATTCGCTCCAACAACAGCATGATAATCGTTATAGGTTAACAACGGATAGCATTGATACGGCTAATAGCGTTGACATAATAGCGGATAAAAATCTACCATACGGCAAAAATGCAGCCGGTACAAACCATCATGTCGCATTTCGGGTAAAGGACGACAATGTTTTGATGGAGTATCGTGAAAAGGTACTTTCAGCAGGGCTAGATATCACACCAAAAATAGATCGAGATTACTTTTTCTCACTCTATTTTCGTGAACCTGGTGGTGTCTTATTTGAAATCGCGACAGACAATCCCGGATTTACGGTAGACGAACCACTATCCAGCTTAGGATCGGCACTCAAATTGCCGAAGCAATATGAAAACTACCGTTCGCAGATTGAACAGACATTGCCAAAAATCGATTAATTAAATTATATAAACATCATTATACAAACGAGGAAATTATGGAAAGAACTGAAATTGTATTAGACAAAAATCAACGTGGAGAGCTTCAATTATTCTCCGATGAACGCAAAGCAGGTTTGATGAGTATCGCTATCATTGACGGTAATCTCGTTGTTTACCATACAGAGGTGGACGAAGCCTATGAGGGAAGAGGATTTGCAAAAATACTACTCGAGAAATTGGTAGCTCATGCGCGCGAAAACAACATGAAAATTGTTCCATTATGTCCTTATGTAAATGCGCAGTTTCATCGTCATCCAGAACTATATCAAGACGTTTGGTTTAAAAAAACGGTATAAACTACCCTACATAAAAGCATAAAATGAGTCATTCAATAAATATTAAAACAGCTGGTAAAAATTTAGAACAGGCAGAAAAAGCCATTGTCATGATCCATGGTCGTGGGGGGAGTGCAGAAGACATCCTTAGCATGTCATCCTATCTTCATGTCGATAATTTTGCACTACTTGCACCGCAGGCAGAAAATCACACTTGGTACCCCTATTCTTTTATTGCTCCCGTACAAGAGAACGAACCCTGGTTGAGTTCCGCAATTGATCTGGTCGATCATACAGTTAAACTAGCTTTAGACAATGGGATCCTCGCCGAAAATATCTATTTTTTTGGATTTTCTCAGGGTGCCTGTTTAACACTAGAATACCTTGCACAGCATGCGCAGCGCTATGGTGGCGCTATAGCAATTATTGGCGGAGTAATAGGCGAAGAAATTAACAGGGATAATTACACCGGTGACTTCGCACAAACGCCTATTTTTATTGGCACTAGCAATCCTGATTTCCATGTTCCTCTTGAACGCGTTGAAGCTACAGTATCCATATTAGCACAAATGAATGCCAATGTAAAGCTCATGGTATATCAAAACGCGGGGCACTCCATCAATCGCGAGGAGATCGATCTTGCAAATGAATTTGTTCTTTAAGAAATAAAGGAGTGAATAATCAGTAAGGAATAATCCATTGGTTGTTGATTATAATAATTAATCAACAACCAATTTTAAGGCATTATACTTTTGGGTATTTATAGCCGTTATGATAAACCGAAGCTAAGTATTTATTTGCTTTCTGATCGGTAAAATGCTGTTTATCTTTATCCCAATAGAGTTTTTGTCCAGTTCTGAATGCTATATTTCCGAGCTGAGAAAAGATGGCAATGTGTGCCCCCACTTCAATTGGTGCATGAAGTACTTGTGGATTACGTTGGCGAATGGATGCTACAAAATTTTCCATATGTTTGTCCAGTCCGTTATCTAAAGAAGGTTGGATAGAGACCGCTTCCATCCTTCCTTTTTCTGGAATGACCTCCCAGCCCGACCTGTTCAAGACCAGCGTACCATTGTTACCAATAAATGCGACACCGTGATTGCGGTTATAAGGTCCGAGATCAATTCCTTTGGCATGTTCCCATTGAATATTGAAGCCATCAAACTCGTACACAGCAGTCATCGTATCAGGTGTTTGGCCTGCATCGTCCGGGAACGCAAACTTACCTCCTGAGGCCATAATAGATTTTGGATCAGAAACCTTCATCCCAAGTAAAGCATAATCCAACATATGCACACCCCAATCTGTCATCAAACCTCCTGCATAGTCCCAAAACCATCGAAAATTAAAATGGAATCGATTCGAATTAAATGGTCTTTTTTGTGCCGGACCTAGCCATTCCGTATAATGTACACCTGCAGGAACCGGTTCATCGGGCACGATGGGAATAGCACTTTTCCACCCTTGATAAGACCAAGCTTTTACCAATCTTATTTTGCCCAATTTACCGGAATGAACAAAATCAATGGCGTCCTTAAAATGTTGCTGACTTCTTTGCCATTGCCCGACTTGTACAATAGCCTTATTCTTTTTTGCTGCCTGAACCATTAATTGACATTCAACAATGGAGTTACCGATGGGCTTTTCGACATATACATGCTTTCCAGCATTTACGGCATCTACCAGTTGCAGGCAATGCCAATGATCCGGAGTTGCAATAATGACCGCATCCACAATCGAGCTATTGAGCATCTTCTTATAATCTACAAACGTTTCGACCTGTATATTTCTTTTTTGAAGTTCTTCTGCTCTCTTTTTAAGAATATTTTCATCCACATCACAAAGAGCAGTACACACCAAGCCATCATTCTTTAACAATGCATTCAAATCAGACCAGCCCATACCATTTACACCAATTAATCCAACCCGGATGGATCGATCTAAAAAGTTTGAACCTTTAGCATTTAAGAAAAATGACGATGCAGCTAAAACAGTGGACGTTTTGATAAAATCTTTTCTATTCATTGGATATTGGTTTAAGTTTTGTTTTTACTGGATATCATCTAAATTGTCAAAACGAACAGAATACATATGCTTAGATGAATGCCCTAAATAAGAATGCTTTCTTTATTATTAAAAACAAATTGCTTCGATGAAAATACAAAAATGAATCTAGGTGCTCGCAAAAAGCATTGTAAAATATATATAGACAAACCTAGCGTACCCCTATCAAAAAATGGTCGAGTTAGAATCACTCGACCATACATCTACCTATGAAAAACATGCCCTTGGGAGGGGCGGTTGAAGTTACTACTAATTTCACTAAGAACAAACATTCAGAAAAAATATTTATCTAAATAATTAATAATACCATTAACAACAGCATCATGAGTTGACCATGTTACATTGGTTGGCGAGATCGTGTTTTATTATACATTTTTGTTCGATAAATTCCTCCTTCTAACGCTGTTTCAATCAACATCTCGTTCAAAAAAACGCTCAGTTACACAACCCATTTTATAATTCATTAAAAAAAATAAAAGATTAATCATTTATTATGCCTACCTTGCCGCACTTAATTAAAAATAATGAATACAGGTAAAATTAAATTTTTCAATGAAACTAAAGGTTTTGGTTTTATTACACCAGAGGATGGTAGTGCAGATGTTTTCGTACACGTTTCTGCGCTTAAAAACCAAGTATCTGAAGGCGACGTTGTTACTTATGATGTAGAAAGAACTCCAAAGGGGATCAGCGCTACAAATGTAAAATTGGCGTAATCCAAAAAATACACTTTCTTGTTAATGGGGTAATTCTTAATGACTTATCCCATTTCTTTTTCCTATTCTTCCTTTACAATTTTTTAGCAATCTTTTACTTTTCCGTTGAAGACTTTTAGTTTTCAAATAAAAAGCATAAAAAGGATTCTCAAAGGTTTTATTTAAGACAAATTCGAACATACTATTTATGGAATTTAAACAACTCAGTTTAATCGCTCCGCTTTTAAAAGCAATAACAGAAACAGGCTATACACACCCTACTGCAATTCAACAAAAAGCCATTCCAATTGTATTGCAAGGAAACGATCTTATTGGCTGTGCACAAACGGGAACCGGTAAAACGGCCGCTTTTGCACTTCCGCTTTTACAACGTCTTGAAGAAACTAAGACATCAGGTAAACTCGTTCCCATTAGAGCTTTGATTCTTACACCAACACGTGAACTAGCCATTCAAATTGGAGACAATATCAACTTATACCGAAAATATCTAAAACTAAACTATTGCACTATTTTTGGTGGAGTAAGCCAAGAAAAGCAAGTTAAAGAAATTAAAAAAGGTATTGATATTCTTGTTGCTACCCCAGGCCGCTTACTGGATTTAATGAATCAAAAGATAGTTTCTCTAGATAAAATCGAGATCTTGATATTAGACGAGGCGGACAACATGCTGGACATGGGCTTTATTCATGACATCAAGAAGATCCTCGCCAAGGTTCCTTCAAAGCGACAGACATTATTCTTCTCGGCGACAATGCCTCCTAATATACGTAAATTCGCGCATGGCATATTACACAAGCCTATTGAAGTTGACGTCACCCCGGTAAGCTCAACAGCCGAGAAAGTAAATCAATCTGTATTTTTTGTTGAAAAGAAGGAGAAGATCAAATTATTGACGAGCATATTAAAAAAGCTGAAGCATGAGCGCACCATTGTATTCTCCCGAACAAAACACGGAGCGGATAAAATCGTCAAGTTGCTTGCAAAAAATGGCTTGAGAGCAGCGGCCATTCACGGAAATAAATCGCAAAATGCAAGACAAAAAGCTTTAGGTGAATTTAAGGACAGTCATCTTAAAATTTTGATCGCTACCGATATTGCAGCAAGAGGAATCGATATCGAACAACTACCGCTTGTGATTAATTATGATCTCCCAAATGTACCGGAAACCTATGTTCATCGTATTGGTAGAACAGGAAGAGCTGGTCAGGAAGGAAAAGCCATCTCTTTTTGCGATGTAGAAGAAAGACCGTATTTAGCTGATATTGAAAAATTGATCGGGTTAAAAATCAAGATAGAAAAGATCAATAAATAGATCTTATAACACCATAAATAAAAAGCCCCTA